>VGKK01000055.1 GCA_016867095.1 Candidatus Omnitrophota bacterium
CCTTTCGGCCGTCTGCGGCGTTGCTCCTCCTCGGCGTAGTGCTGAAGACTACGCCTTCGTCGTCGCGCCTTGCATACGGCCTAAATCCGGGCTTCCAATGTATCCATTATTTTTCGGAGGCTCAGTAAATGTTGCAGACCTTAAAAAAGGCGTTTTGGCTTTTTGGCGTGGCGGTTTTTTTGCTCATCATTTTCCTGCCGGGCTACACAAAGCTGCAGGATTTAAAAGATAGAAGCGCGGATTTAGAGACGAAGATTAAAAGATTGAAGATGGAGAACGCTCTTTTACAAGAAGAAATTCACCGCCTGGAAACAGACCCGTTTTACCAGGAAAAGATTGTCCGCGATAAAATGGGCGTAGTGCGCAAGGGCGAAGTCCCGGTCAAAATCGTGCCGGGCAAAAGTAGATAGTTACAAGTTATAAGTCACAAGTCACAAGTCACAAGTTGAGTCAATAGCGAACGACAGATTTTTAGCAACTATCCGCGATAGCGGATAGCAGTGGAATAAGCGAGATGTTTTTGGCAATTTATCCCGCCTACGGCGGGATAATGGGTGAAATACGCGTATTATTGCCAAAAACATAAAAGGGGTGTGGGGGAAAATTTCCCCCACGTTTGGGGGAGAACAGCGCTACCAAATTAAAATAAGTCTAGGTTAAGCGTTAGGAGGGGGCTTGCCCCCTCCTAAGGAGTGAGCGTCAATAGATGCCAAGATACGTAATAGATAAATCAACAAGTGTTCTTTGTTTACTTATAAGTGTTGAATAAGCTATAGCGAACGACGATAGCGGGGTGGAGCAGCCTGGTAGCTCGTTAGGCTCGATGTCAGCCAAAGGTTGACAATGGGCTCCTCAGTCGGTAACGATTGCAGGATAGCTTGCCAAATTCGGTAAAACCCGAGATGTAAATTAAGGTAATACCGAGCTAATTCGCCAAAATTTATGGCGAAAATGTGTAGAGACTAGACGGCAAGGGTCCCAAAAGTTTTGGGATTAAGGTATAGTCCAGGCTACAAACCCCCACCGTTTTGCTCCGTAAAACGAAGCAGTGGGGGGCAGCGAAAGCTGTAGTAGCAAGCATAACCTAAAGGTCAGAGGTTCAAATCCTCTCCCCGCAACCAATAAAACCCGCCACAGATGTGGCGGGTTTTTTTGGTTGTTTATTTTATTTGCCAAAATTAATTATTTCTGCTATAATACCTTTCCTCAAAGTTCAAAGTTGCTAATGGCTCAGTAAAGGAGTCTCTATGATTGAACGCTATAGTCTTCCCGCGATGGCTGCTATTTGGCGGGAGGAGTTTAAGTTTAAGACTATGCTGCAAATAGAGATCCTGACTTTAGAAGCCCTAGCCAAACAGAAAAAAATCCCTTCCTCCGCGGCGCAGCGCATCCGAAAAAAAGCCAAGTTTAACCTGAAAAAAATCCAAGAGATAGAAACCCGGACGCAACATGATGTAGTGGCATTTGTGGCCAATGTGGCCCAATATATTGGGCCGGATGCTAAATACCTGCATATGGGCTTGACCTCTTCCGATGTTCTGGATACTACCCTGGGGGTGCAGCTTTCGGCAGTCTCAGATATCCTGCTGGATGATTTAAATAAATTACTGAAAATCCTGGCTAAAAAGGCCAGGGTTTACAAGGATACAGTCTGTGTCGGCCGCACCCATGGCGTGCACGCCGAGCCCACCACCTTTGGCTTAAAATTAGCCCTCTGGTATGATGAAACCAGGCGTAATTTAGCGCGGCTTTCGCAGGCAAAGGAGGCAGTTTCTTGCGGCAAGATTTCCGGAGCAGTAGGCACCTATGCCAATGTTGAGCCGCAAGTGGAGGCCTATGTCTGCAAGAAACTTGGGCTAGCGCCTGCCAGAATTTCCACGCAGGTGATACAGCGGGATGTATATGCCCAATATGTCAGCACCCTGGCGGTTATCGGCGCAAGTTTAGAAAAGTTTGCCACGGAAATCCGCCATTTGCAGCGGACAGAAGTTTTAGAGGCAGAGGAACCTTTTGGCAAGGGCCAGAAGGGCTCCTCGGCAATGCCGCACAAGCGCAATCCGGTTATCTGCGAAAGAATCTGCGGCCTGGCCCGGCTTTTGCGCGGGAATGCTTTTGTGGCCATGGAGAATGTGGCTTTATGGCATGAGCGGGATATCAGCCATTCTTCGGTAGAGCGCGTGATTTTGCCGGATTCCACGATAGCCCTGGATTATATGCTGCATAAATTTATTGAGGTAATTGACGGCCTACAGGTCTATCCGCAAAATATGATGGCGAATTTAATCAAGACAAAGGGCCTGATTTTTTCCCAGAGGGTATTATTGACATTGATGGATAAGGGCTTGGCCCGCCAGAAGGCTTACGATATCGTGCAGCGCGCGGCTATGGAAACCTGGAAGCACGCCACTAGTTTTAAGAGTAATTTACTTCGCGATAACCAGGCCCGCCGCTATTTGAGCGCGAAAGAGCTGGATAAAATTTTTAGTTTAGATTATTACCTGCGTAACGTCGGTAAGATTTTCAAGAAAGTCGGATTATAGGGTTTACCCGCCTTAAACCTCTTTAAGTAAATGCCGCAATGACGCGTATTTATTTAGAGAAAAAATATCATATAGCTGCATTGAAGCAGTAAAATAGGCGTATCTGCAATGGCGCAGAAGTCTGTTTTATTTTTATGCTTTTTAGAGAAAGGAGCTTCGCATGTCTGTTGATTCTGTTGCCATTACCAAGGAAGTCGTGGAGAAACAGGGTTTATCCATGGAAGAATATGAAATGATTAAAAAACGCTTAGGCAGGGAGCCTAATTATACGGAATTAGGGATGTTTTCGGCAATGTGGAGCGAACATTGCTCGTATAAGAATTCAAAGCCTGTCTTAAAGCTTTTTCCTACCAAGGGTAAGCAGGTTATTCAAGGGCCCGGAGAAAATGCCGGCGTCGTGGATATCGGCGACGGGATGGGCGTGGTTTTTAAAGTGGAATCGCACAATCATCCTTCGGCAGTGGAGCCATATGCGGCCTCTGCTACCGGCGGCGGCGGATGTATCCGCGATATTTTTACCATGGGCGCTACCCCTATCGGGCTTTTAGATTCCTTACGTTTAGGCAGCCTAAAGGACGCGCATGTGCGGTTCTTGTTTAAGAATATTATCAAGGGTTTTACCGACTACGCCAATATTGTCGGCCTGCCGGTTTTAGGCGGAGAAATCTATTTTGATGATTCTTTTGCCGGCAATCCCCTGGTTAATGCCATGACCGTGGGGATAGTTAAGAATAAGGAGATTGTGAAGGCGCGGGCCTCTGGCGTGGGTAATTTAGTGTTGATTGTCGGCGGCGCAACCGGCAGGGACGGAGTAGAAGGCGCGGCCTTTGCCTCATCGGGTTTGGACGAAGAAGCGGCAAAGAAGAGCTCGGCCGTAGCTATCGGCGATCCCAAGATGGGCAAGATTTTAAGAGAGGCGTGCCTGGAGCTAATGCACAAGGGTTTGGTTATCGGCATGCAGGATATGGGCGCAGCCGGATTGACCTGTTCTACCTGCGAGACTTCCTATAAGGCCAAGACCGGAATGGAAATAGACATTAGTTTATTGCCGCGCAAGGAAGAAGGCATGAACGCCTATGAAGTAATGCTTTCTGAATCGCAGGAGAGAATGTTAGTGATTGTAGATAAGGATAAGCTGGAGGGCGTGAAGGCGGTTTGTGCCAAATGGAACGTGCCGCAAGACCTTATCGGCCATGTTACTGATGACGGTATGGTGCGGGTCAAGGAAAATGGCGAAGTAGTAGCTGAAGTCCCGGCCGCGGCATTAGTTGAAGCGCCGGTATACGAGCGCAAAGCCACCAAGCCAAAATATTTAACTAAAGCGAACCAGTTAAACCTGGCGGGCATAAAAGAGCCTAAGGATTGCAATCGCGCCCTGGTTAGCTTGCTGAGTAACCCCAGTATTGCCAGCAAGGCCTGGGTTTTTAAGCACGCTGATCCTAAGGTGGCTGCGGATGTTTTATTAGGGCCGGGTTCTGACGCCGGCGTCGCCGCGGTTCCGGGGACAAAGAAGGCAATTGCCGCGACCACGGATTGCAATTCCACTTATTGCTACCTGGACCCTTTTTGTGGCGGCGAAATTGCCGTAGCCGAGGCAGCTCGGAATTTAGTCTGCAGCGGCGCCCAGCCTTTGGCGATTACCGACGGAATTAACTTCGGCAACCCTAAGAATCCGGAAGTCTTCTGGCAGTTTAAGCAGGCAGCCTTGGGGATTTCCGCGGCCTGCCGCGCGTTAAATACGCCGGTAGTCAGCGGAAATGTCAGCTTCAACAATGAGAACCCCAAGGGCTCGGTTGACCCCACGCCGGTGATCGGTATGGTCGGGTTGATTAAGGATAAGGCCAGGATCACCACTCAATATTTTAAAAATTCCGGCGATGCGGTTTTGCTTTTGGGTAAAAATAAAGAGGAGCTGGGCGGCAGTGAATATTTAAAGACTATTCACGGCCTGAAAAAAGGCAAGTGTCCGACTATGGATTTGAAATTAGAAAAAAGCGTGCAGAAAACCGCGCTGGAGGCGATTAATAAGGGTTTAGTCAGGTCTGCGCATGATTGTTCCGAGGGCGGCCTGGCTGTGGCTTTAGCCGAGAGTTGTATGTGTAAAAAGTTAGGCGCGAAAATTGATTTAGCCGGCAAGTTAAGAGCGGACGCGCTTTTATTCGGCGAAACCCAGTCGCGTATTATCTTAAGCGCCAGCCCCAAGAATGTAAAGAAGATACTGCAGATAGCCAAAAAGAATAAAACTCCGGCTGCGGTAATCGGTGAAGTCGGCGGGAACAAGTTGGTGATTAACCAGCTCATCAATATCTCAGTCTCTGATTTATATCAGGCCTGGCACAACGCTATAGAGAATTATTTAAAGGATTAGCAAAAGGAGCAGGATATGCAGAATAAGAATGTGCAAGGCGATTTTATGTCCGGAGACCCATGGCGGGTCTTCCGGATTATGTCGGAATTTGTGGATGGTTTTGAGGTGCTTTCTGACCTGGGAAAGGCAGTTTCCATATTCGGTTCCAGCCGCGTCAAGCACGATAATAAATATTATAAGTTAACCGAAGAGACCGCGTATCTGCTGGCCAAGGAAGGTTACGCCATTATTACCGGCAGCGGGCCGGCGATAATGGAGGCGGCCAATAAGGGCGCGCGGCGCGCCGGCGGGCATTCCGTGGGCCTGAATATTCAAATACCTTCGGAGCAAAGGCCGAATAAATACGTGGATACGCTCCTGGACTTTCGTTATTTCTTTGTGCGTAAAGTGATGTTTGTCAAATACGCCAAGGCCTTTGTGATTATGCCCGGAGGCTACGGCACGCTGGATGAATTTACCGAGGCGATTAACCTTATCCAGACTGAAAGGATACCTAAGTTTCCCGTGGTGATATTCGGCAGCGAGTATTGGAAGGGTATGTTGGATTGGCTAAAAACTACAGTGTTAAAGAGCGGCAGTATAGACAAAAAAGATTTGGATATTTTTACGGTAGTGGACAGCCCTGAAGAGGTAGTCAGGGCTATCAGGAAGTTTTATAGATAAACTGAACTATAATATGAAATTTTATCCAGATCACGAAATAACCAATAACCAATTTCCAATCACCAAGCAAATCTCAAGAACCAATAATCAATCACCAAACAAAACGCTTCATAAACCTATTGTTTGGTTATTGGGATTTGGTTATTGGTCATTGTTTGGTTATTGTTTCTTGGTGTTTGGTTATTCCGTTATTTAATAACACATGCTATACCAGGGGAGATAAAATGAGCGGAATTTTTGGAGTAGCTGGTAAAGGCGACTGCCAGAATGATTTATTTTACGGCACGGATTATCATTCGCACCTGGGCACGCAATTCGCCGGCCTGGCAGCCTGGGGCAAGGAATTAATCCGCAAGATTCACGATATCCGCGGCAGCCAGTTCAAGGCCAAGTTCTATGAGGATTATAGGTTTATGCAAGGTAACCGTGGAATCGGGGTAATCAGCGCCAGTGACGAGCAGCCCATCGTTATAAATTCCCGTTTCGGAAAATTCGCCATTGTGGTAAACGGTTTTATTGATAACGCCAAAGTTTTGGCAGAGGAGCTTTACCGGGATGGCGAGTCTTTCAGCGAGGTTACCGACGGCAAGGTCAACAACGCGGAATTAGTGGCCAAGCTCATTATTCAGGGAAAGGACTTGGTGGCCGGCATTGAGAAGATGTTCGCGCGCATCAAGGGCTCCTGCTCTTTGCTTTTGTTGGCTGAGGACGGCATCTACGCGGCGCGCGACCGGGCGGGATATTCGCCTTTAGTATTGGGAGAAAAACCCGGCGCCTGGGCGGTAACTACAGAAACAGCCGCGTTTTATAATTTAGGGTATAAAATCGCCAAATATATCGCCCCCGGAGAAATTATCCACCTGACTGAAGACGGGCCAAAGTCCAGGGTAAAAGGCGGCAAGGCCAATCAGATTTGTTCTTTCCTGTGGGTTTATACCGGTTTTCCGGCGTCCTGTTATGACGGCATTAACGTGGAAGTGGCGCGCGAGCGCTGCGGCCGCTGCCTGGCTAAAGGCGATAAGGTTAACGCGGATATGGTTTGCGGGATTCCGGATTCAGGCACTGCCCATGCCATTGGCTATGCCATGGAGTCAGGCGTGTCTTTTCGCCGGTCGCTGGTAAAATATACCCCGGGTTTTGACCGCAGTTACACCCCGCCCTCGCAGGAGAGAAGGGATTTAATCGCGCGGATGAAGCTGATTCCCATACCGGAAATTATTAAGGGCAAGAGCATTGTTTTTTGCGACGATTCCATTGTCCGGGGCACGCAGTTAAAAAATTACACCATCCAGAAGCTGCGCGACTGCGGGGCAAAGGAAATCCACCTGCGTATCGCCTGCCCGCCGCTGATGTATCCTTGCAAATTCAGTTATTCTACGCGCACCCTACAGGAATTGGCCGCGCGCCGGGCAATTCAGAAAATTGAGGGCAAAGAGGTAAAGGATATTAAGCCGTACCTGGACGAGAACTCGCCGAAGTATAAAAAGATGGTGGAGATAATCGCCAAGGAGCTGGGCGCTACTACCCTAAAATACCAGACGCTCAAGGATATGATCGCGGCAATCGGCCTGGCGAAAAAAGGCCTGTGCGTATATTGCTGGACCGGAGAGGAGATTTAAATTAAGTCAAAAGTAAAAAGTAAAAAGTAAAAAGTCAAAAGTCAAAAGTCGAGGTAAGCCATGGTAAGAATGACTTATAAGAAAGCAGGGGTGGATATAGCGAGGGCAAGCCTTTTTAAAAAAAATATAAAAGGCTTAGTA
>VGKK01000056.1 GCA_016867095.1 Candidatus Omnitrophota bacterium
GGAAAGAAAATTGCTTAATAAATTTACTATCTCCGGTTCATCATCCACTACCAAAACCCTGCTTTTTAGGGTATTCATTTTGCCCGCCTTTCAATTGTTTTGATAATCCTGCGCGACGATATTCTTAATCGTCAACAGGATTATTGTTTTTACCCACAGGACCAGTTTTTTTATTTCCGGATAATACAATACCTCTAGGATTTTTTCATACAACTCCTGCAATTGTATAGGTTTTACAAATAAGCCTGCCAGCAGGTTATCCCGCGACAGGCTTTCGGCTTCTTCAGCGTAGCCGGTAACCACTATAATCTTAATGTGCGGGTATTTTTCCTTTACGATTTTGGCTACCTCAGTGCCCTGGATGCCGGGCATTTTGATATCCAACAGGACCAAGTCCGTCCTTTTCTCATCCAGGATATCCAGCGCCTCTTCTCCGCTTGAGGCCCCGCTGACATCATAGCCTTTATGGCAAAGGAACTGTTTCAGGACATCTACTATGTCCGACTCATCATCCACAATCAGTATTTTATTTTTCTTTAAAAAGTCATGTTTTTCCATTTTTAAAATATGGCGTATTTATAAAACCTTTGTTTATCTTTCTCTTTAATATGGACTAAATGAATTCCGGCTGTAAAAAATTCCTCCAGTAAATCTTTCTTTATCCAGATTAACCTGCCTATCGCGCCTATTGGATGAGAGTCTTGGGGGACCTTTATGGTTAACTCTAACATGGAACCGGGTTCAATATATTCCGGCAGGGTTATTTTAATGCCCCTTTCGCTCATGTCTTCTGTGGCAGTTAATTTATAGTTCTTTAGTGATTCCAGTATTCTGTAACGGACCTCCAGGTTTACGTTAAAGCGCAAAAAGGCTCTTCTTTCCATTATTCGCCCCCCCCTCTTGTTCGGCCTTTTCTTTAAAGACAAATAACTCCTTTGTTGAGGGCCAATTTGCCCCCATTTTTTCCTTTATCTTTCGCTTTAAGTCATCCAGGGAAGATATATCTTTGCCGTTTATATCCAGGTCTATAAGCAGGTTCACCAAGGCGGCAATAATTTTGGTGCGCGGTAATTTCTTTTTTCCGGAAAAAAGAGTATCTTTACCGAGCTTATCCAAAAAGTCCACCTGTTCCCGATTAAGAAAAACTATTACTCTTTGCTGTTTTTCCGTATTATTTTGAATTTTGTCCGCCATCTTGGCTCCCGCATAAATACTTTTATAAATTCTTTACTAAGTATCAAAGAAAAACCCCTAGGTGTGAAGCTCCAACCTAAGGGTTTAATTGTTTTCCCCTCAGGCAACCCTGCTACCTTGTTCCGAATTGCTTCGGAAGTTAGGCCAGTTGGCTTTGCGTCCCATCCTTTCGGATGGTTTGCCTTTTTCTAAAAGGTGAAAATGTTAAATTGTGCAATCTTTCGATTTCCAAGATAAGTATAGCATATTTTTTAACTATTTTCAAGACAAGGGTATACTTTATTTTTAGGCTGTTTTAGGGGAAATTAAAGGCCGCTAATGCGGGAAATTGAGAAATTACCCTCCAGGGCAGGATTGTTAGGCTTGGCGCTAAGCTGGAATCTCTTGATTTTTAACAGTGAAAGCGAATTTTCTAGGTTATAGATAAATTTCAGGTACCCCTCCATCGTGCCTTCAGCGCGTAAATCAATAATAATCTCCTGGTATTCGCTGGGGTTAATGGTTGGCTGGGGCCGCAGGTCAATAATTCTAACATTGGCATCCTTGGCCAGATTTTCCAGCTCTGCCAGGGCACCCGTCAATGTATCTGCTTGTTCTCCGGGAAGCTTTAAAGTTGAAGAAAACTTATTATATTTATTCTGGATGTAATCCTTCTGGCTGAGGAGCCAGCGGTATTTCTTTAGCTTTGTCCGCACCATGCTGATTTCCCGGTTTAAAACATCGTTCCTGCCCAATCCGGGCGCGATCAGGAAGTTAAACCCGAGGGAAAAAACAATCACCCCTATGGCCACATACAGGATTATTTTTTCTCTTTTGCTGAGTATCTTTGGCATTATTTTTTCAGGCAGACTATTTCAAAGTCCACCAGTTCTCCGGCGTTGGTCTTTTTTTGTGTAGCGTATTTGACCTTAACATCCAGCTCGCTAAACACCGGGGATTTCCTTAATTCCGCCACCAGCTCAAATACCGCGTTTAGTTGCGGGGTTTGGCCGCGCAGGATGATCCGGTTATCCTCTTCGTAAGTAAGGTTAACCAGGGCTATCTGGCCGGGCATTACCCGGTGCAATTCATAGATTAAATCCAGCGCGGAAAGCTTCTTTACCGCGCGATGCCGCATAAACTGCAGCCTTTTTTCTATATCTTCCAATACCCGGGCTTCTTTGGTCATTTTAGCCAGCTCAGACTTTAACCGCTCCAGGTAATAGGCTTTATTGGAGAGGTTCTTCTGCAGACCCACAAACAGCATTAAAATGATTCCGGCTATAACCAGGGCCAGGCTAAGGCGTTCTTTCTTCTTAGTCAGGATTTTATTCTTTTCTTTTATCTCATGCGGCAGGAGGTTTAAATTCTCTTCTATGTTTTTCAGGCCCATGCCGATAACCCCGGCGAATGAATATTCGGAGCCCATCGCGTTGTTCAATAAATCCCTACGCATATTAATCTTGGCGTAACCTAAAGCCTCAACCGGCAGGTCTATTTGTTTAGCCAGCGTTTGGGCGAATTCGGCATAGATTTTTCCGGCGCCGGTAACCATAATTTTGCGAGGCGCGTCTTTAGCCGCCTCTTTTAAATAAGCGTCTTGGGTCTTACGCACCTCTTCAATAAAAAGGCTCTCCCAGAGCGGCTGTTGGCTGTTAATCCGGAAGTAACGGCTGAAAATAAGCTTTTTTTGCGCTACTATCGCTAATTCCGCCTGTTGATATTCAACCTCCATAATCATTACCGGCTCGGATTCCTGGGGCTTGAGGTAATTGAAAAAACTAGCCAGCCCATAAGAGCTTAAGGCAACCATAATTTTATCGGCCTTAAGGTCCTTGAGCATTTTTAGATAACGCTCAATGATGTCCTTATGCACTATCACCAGGTTTACCTGCGAGTATCCCTCTTTATCGGTAGAGATAAGCTGGTAGCCGGTAATCAACTCTTCGCTGGAATAAGGCAGGTAGCGCGAGGCCTGCAGGGAAATAATTTTTTCTATTTCTTCAGGCGCCTGCGCGGGGATTTTCAGGTAACGGCAGGTTACCTTGCTGCGGGGCAATGAAATAACCACCGGGTCGTCGTTATAGCCCAGTTTTTTAAAAAGCTGGATTAATTTTTCGCTTAGCCTTTTATCGTCTAAGTCCGCGGCTATGCCCTCTGCTTCCAGCGCCGTGTATTCTTTAAAATTATTAGCCGGCAGGCATTTGATAACCTTGAACGCGCTTTCGCCGATTTGGCAGATAAATATGGCGTTTTTTCTTTTAAATTTTAAATTAATTTTCATGCCAGTATAAAATCCTTTTGCCGCTGCGGCTGTAAATGGCAAATACCCGATACTCTATTTTACCAGCTCTGCCGCTGGCTTCAATAGAAAAGTTATTTGACTTGACCACGAGATTCTCCATAATCCTGTTGAATATATTCAGCTCTTCGGCTCCGGTAGTGGTGATATTAATCTGGTTCTTATCGGTAAAACAGCCCCTGGCTGTCCTTAAGGCGATAATTTCATCTACCACCCTTGCCGCGAAGCTTTCTGAAAGGCCCTGTTCTTTGGCGAGCCCATAGCCAAGAATTTTTAAGACCCGCCCGGAAACCGTATTGATATTAAGCGGCCCGCCGGTATAGACAGTAATCATTCCTTTCAATTTTTGATAATCCTGGGGGGTAATATCCTTAACCAGCATCAATTCCTCGGTATTGGTAAAGTCTTTTTTCTTGGGGGGGTACCCCAGGCTTTCATAAGCGGCATCATTGATGATTTTGCCGCGCCAGATAAGGATATTTCTGGCTAATTCTTGCGCGGAATTAATATTACAATCTTCCAGCAGGGCGACGAGCAGCTGCTGCGAGGCCCTGTTAATATTAATCTTTTTTTCTTCGTCAACCACGCCGAATTTAATTTCCTGTTTTCCTTCAACCTCAGCCATATAACTTACTGCCGCGAATTCGTCTTTGTTGTCATTCAACATAATCTTTTTGAATATTTCTTCACTGTCCGCCCAGGACTCCGTAAGGCAGTCATAATTATTATTGTCGCGCCTTAACTCCGCGGTAGCTCGGCTTATGCCGGCCTTGGCTAAAGCCAAAGCTATCTGCCTGTCTTTTTGGTAACGCGCGAATTTTAACATCACCGAGGCGCGATAGGCGATGCCGACGGCCAGAATTGCCAATATTATCAGTATCCAAATAAAGATAATTAATACCTGGGCCCTTTTCCCCATTTCAGCTCAACGGCAGGAATACCGCGCGCTTAAAAGCCTGCCCTGCCTCCTGCTTTTTTTCCGCCTTCTGTTTTATCGTCAGGCTTATTTTAACCGCTACCGGCGCCAGGGCCGGGTCATCCCAGGCATCCTTCCATTCTAACGCTTTTTTCTGGATATCCAGGTAACCGTATTGAAAAACTATTTCCTTAACATTGGAGGATAAGATAACAGGCAGCGCTTGGCTTTTATCGCTGAGGCTTTCCTGGTTTAGGCGGCATAAACGCAGGAGCTGTCCCGTATCGTCTGTCTTGTATAAAACAAAGGCGTAATCCTGCGCCTTGGTATCGCCTCTTAAGGTATCCACCAGGGTCAAGAAACTCATTTCGCTTTTAGTCCCGGTGAATTTTGCTTCGTTGTCGGAATAGGCAAAAGAATTCCTTAAGTCCAGATTTATGCGCTCTAAAACTTTCAGCGCCGTCTGCGTGGTATTCAGCGACTCTTCAATATTGCGATAACCGAATATTCCGGTATTAAAAGAAAAGGCCAGGGTAGTCATAATTACCCCGAGTATCGCCGTGGCAATGAGTAATTCTAGCAGGGTAAACCCCGTTACTAACTTTCGGTTAATTTTTGTTAGTAATGGGGTAAAGGCCCTATCGTCAGCTCTCATTATTATCCAAATAAGTGTTTAGGTTAATTTTTTCCTGGGTATTTGCCCGTTGCCAGCTGACGCTGGAATTCAACAGGTATAAATTCAAGCCCCGGTCTAAATTAAAGACGTATTGCCAGGTAAATTTGCCTGTTTTTTCTTCTGCCGCTGACGGCTCTGCGGTAATGAGCCCGTATTTTTCTTTAAATTGCCATTCCTGCATTTTGTCTTCCCCTAAAAAAGTAGCGCTCGCCAGATCAGAACACAGCGCTGTTACCCGGCTGGTGACAGAAAGCGCCTGCAGCACCATCACTATCCCTATGGACAATATGGCAATGGCCGCCAATAGCTCTATTAAAGAAAAAGCCTTTTTACCAATTGACCACATCATCATTGTCGCCTTCCACGCCGTTAGGGCCTGCGGAGTATAAATCGTAGTCGTTATTATGCGCGCCCGGGAATTTATAAACATAATTCCTCCCCCAGGGGTCCTTGGGCTCTTTCTTGATATACGGCCCCTTCCAGCCGGTTAAAGAGCCGGGGTTAGCGCGCAGCGCGGCCAGCCCTTCCTCGGTAGTGGGATAACGGCCGACATGCATCTCAAACATATCCAGGGCCAGGGCAATATTGGCGTTCACGTCTGCCTTGGCCGCGGAGGCCCTTGCCTGCTCAGACTGTCCGACTAGGCGGGGCATAACCATCGCGGTCAAAACGCCGATAATGATGACTACTAACATCAACTCAATTAAAGTAAAACCTCTTTTTACCATATCAATCCTCCTCGGCACGGATTCACTCGGATTTTTTACGGATTTACACGGACAATGCTTTTCATCCGTGTGCATCCGTTCTTTTATCCGTGTAGATCCGTGCTATTTTACACTTATCTGGAATATCGGCAGCAGCATGGATAAAACAATAAAACCGACAATCACGCCCATGACCAGAATTATCGTCGGCTCTAAAAGCTGGGTCAAAGTCTTTAGGGTGCGGTCCACGTCGCGCTCGTAATCGTCGGCAATGCGCAGGAGCGCCCTTTCCAGCGTGCCGCTTTCTTCCCCGACCGTGACAATATTGGCTACAAAGACCGGGAATAATTTTGATTCATTGAGGCATTGCGAGAAACTTAAGCCGCCGGAGATACGCTCTTTAAATTTTTGCGCCTCTGATTTTAAAATCTGGTTTTCTACGATTGAACTGGCGATATCAAGGGAGGTGATAATGGCGATACCGCTGGACAATAAAAGCGATAATGTCCGCATCAGGCGGCTAATCTCCGTCTTTAAAACTATTGTCCCCAGCAGCGGCGTTTTCAGCCGGGCCCTGTCCAGCCAGAGCTTGCCCTGCAGATTATTGCGCAGGCGCTGCCAGAAGAAAATCGCCAGGCAAACAGCCAGTATAAGAGTCCATCCCCAACCGCGCAGGAAACCGGATAAGCCGACCAATATCCTCGTCGGCAAAGGCAGGGTCTGGCCCATGTCTTCAAACATATTCACCAGGCGCGGTATGACAAAGCCCAAGAGGATAAGTATGGTCAGCGCGCTGACCGCGAAAACAAAGGCAGGATAGGTTAATGCCGCGCGGACAGAATTTTTAAATTCTTCTTCTTTTTCCAAGAAATCGGCCAGGCGTTTCAATACCTGTTCCAGGTTGCCTCCTATTTCTCCGGAGTGAATCATGGCGACATAAAGGCCTGAGAAAAGGTCGGAATGCGTGGCCAGGCTGCTGGACAGGGATTTGCCGTCTTTTATTTTAGCGTTGATATCGTTTAAGATGGACCTGAGGTATTTATTGGGAGTCTGGCCGGCGATGATATTCAGGCCGGTCAAGATATTCACCCCGGACTCAATGAGGCTGGAGAGCTGGCGGGTAAACATAACGATGTCCCGGTTGGAAACCCGGCGCAGGCTCAAGAAATCCTGCTTTTCCGAAACCAGGACTTCAGGCTGGACTGAGAGCGTGAAATAACCCATCTTCAGCAGCTTATTGATGGCGTCCTGGGTTGATTCGGCCTCAATTTCTCCCTGGGTAACCTGCCGAGGTTGATTTTTTGCAGTATAGATAAATTTAGGCATGTATCACACGGATTAACACGGATTTTTTACGGATTTACACGGACAATGCTTTTCATCCGTGTGCATCCGTTCTTTTATCCGTGTAGATCCGTGCTCTAAATACGGATTAATACGGATTATCCATAAACACG
>VGKK01000057.1 GCA_016867095.1 Candidatus Omnitrophota bacterium
TTTCCATTAAATGAGCGCATAACTTACGGAGCGCGTTACCCGAGCTTATCGGAAAGCTCGGTATGCCGCTTTCTGCGGCAAGCGCGACGTAAGTTATATCTCTATTATTTATCCGGTTGCAAGTATTTTTTTAGGTTCATCTTTTTAAGCGCCCTTAAAAAGGCCTCTACCACCCGGGGGTCAAACTGGGTGCCGCTTTTCTTTTTTATCTCTTTTACGGCGTTGCTTATATTCTTTCTTTCCCGGTAGGGCCGGCCGTAAACCATTGCCTCAAAGGCGTCGGCCACCGCCATAATCCGCGCCCCCTGGGGAATCTGGCCCTTTTTTAACCGGGAGGGATATCCGGTGCCGTTATATTTTTCATGGTGGTGCATAATTATCGGTATGGCCGGTTTTAATATTTGCAGGGGCCGTAAGATTTGCGCGCCCTTGAGCGGATGGCACTTGATAATCCTGTATTCTTTGGGGGTTAGTTTGCTGGTTTTTGTCAATATTTCTAAGGGGATATCCACCTTTCCCGCGTCATGTAACAGGCTGGCGTATTTGAGGCTTTCCACCTGTTTTTCATCCAGGTGCATTTCCTGGGCGATGGCCGCTACCAGGCGGCCAAAGTAAGGCGAATGGCCGTATTCCTGGGGGATACGGGTGTCCAGCAATGTAACCATTGATTTTATGCTGCCTAAAACTATCTTTTGCTGTTCTTCATAAAGCTGCAGGTTACGGATGCCTATGGTCGCCTGCTCCACTACCGCCATCAGCATATCCTGGTCAAACTTGTCGAACGCCGGCTCGCTGCTCTTGCGTTTAATCACCACCACGCCTATTATGTCTTCGCAGATTAACGGCACCGCCAGTAAATTGTGGCGCCTTACCGAGGTAAGCGTGCGGGTAATTCTTTTTTCTATTCCATTCGCGATTTTGCTTTTTTTGTCAACGATAAGCTTCTTATTGTTGTTTACCACGCATTTTAATACGGAATACTTTTTGGTAGCATCCAGGATCAGGATCAGGCAGTATTTAGTATTGAATATCTGGCAGAGCAGCCGGGTCAGGCGTAAAATCAGCTCTCTTGTCTCAAAAGTGGAATTAGCCAGCCGGTAAATGCTATGGACGGCCGAGATTAAAGCTTTATACTTTTTCGTAGGGGTCGAATAATTTCTTATATTCATCAAGGGCATACCTATCAGTCATTCCGGCGATATAGTCGCAGACGGCGCGGCGCAGGCCGTCTTTGGTTATCCTTTTTTGTATTTTTACCGGCAGGCCTTGGGGGCTATCCACATAGACCTTAAATAATTGTTCAATGAACCGCTTGGCCTTGTTGCTCATCCTCACCACGCGGTAATGGTGGTATAAATCCCGCATTAAAAATTTGCGCAGCGGCCTTCTTAGCTCCAGCATTTCCGGGCTGAAAGAAATCAGTTTTTTGTCCAGTTTTTTAATCTCGCCGGAGCTGGCCGGCTTTACCCGGCTGATCTTTTTTTCCGATTCGCGGAGCAGGTCCGTTACCTGGACGTTAATCAGCGCGCGGATGATTAAATATTTCCGGGTATTACTTTCTATTTTAGCATATTTTGTGTCTATCTGTCGATAGATATTATTCCAGATGGCTAATTTTTGCAAGTCCCTCTCTTTTATCAGGCCCGAGGCCAGGCCGTCGTCTAGGTCATGGTTATCATAGGCGATTTCATCGGCAATATCCACAATCTGGGCTTCCAGGGTGGGCATTTCTTTGGGGGCGAGCTCGCTTATTTTGGCGGCTTTATCAAACGCGGAGCAGTGTTTGGCAATGCCCTCTCTTACCTCCCAGGTTAAATTGAGCCCGGGAAAGTCCGGGTATCTTTCTTCCAGGACATCTACTACCCTGAGGCTTTGCCGGTTGTGGCTGAAGCCGCCGTGCCCGCACATCAGTTCATTCAGCGCCTCTTCTCCGGAGTGGCCGAATGGCGTATGGCCCAGGTCATGGGCCAGGGCAACGGCCTCGGTCAGGTCCACATTTAAACCCAGGGCGCTGGCTATAGTCCTGGCGATTTGCGCCACTTCCAGAGTATGGGTTAACCTGGTGCGGTAATAATCGCCTTCGTGATTGACAAAGACCTGGGTTTTATACTCCAGCCGGCGGAAAGCCGCGGAATGGATGATGCGGTCGCGGTCGCGCTGATAAACAGAGCGGTAAGGATGTTCTTCTTCCTTATAAACCCTGCCCCGCGAATTATAGCTCTTCATCGCGTAAGGGGCCAGGACTGTATCCTCAAATTTCTTAATCTCTTTTTGACTAAGCATTTTTTAATTGCCGGTATAGCTCTTCCAAGGATTGGGAGAGTATTTTGGTGTTTGTTAAAACCGGCATAAAATTAGTGTCGCCTTTCCAGCGCGGGACAAGGTGTATGTGCAGATGGCCGGCAATGCCTGCGCCGGCAACTTCAGAGATATTGGCGCCGATATTATACCCCTGGGGTTTTAGTGTTTTATCTAAAAGCTTTTTCGCGGAGTTTAGCGCCCTAAATAAATCCAGGGCCTCCTCCTCTTTAAGCAGCGAAATATCTTTTATGTGCCTGGCAGGCGCGACCATCAGATGGCCGTTATTATAGGGAAATATATTCAAGAGCGCTATGGAATGTTTAGTTTTTAAGACCACGTAATTTTTCTTTGCTTTTTTTGCCGCCAGGCAAAATATACATTTTTTAGCTAGAGTTTGGCTGTCCCTTGTGGAAGTTTTAATATATTTAATTCTCCAGGGAGCCCACAATCTGTCCATCTTTATATATCCTCAAATTACAAATTCCAAGCACCAAATTACAAACAATATACAATTCCAAAATTACAATACCAAAACCTAATCACTTGATTTGTGATTTTGGTATTGTGATTTGTTTGTGATTTGTAATTTGTGATTTGGAGTTTAATGTTATTATAATCTTATGATCCTTGCTTCTATTTTATCATTAATCTCTATTATTCCATATGAATTATACGGAGAGAAAATCTTGTCCGTCGGGCTCCCCGGGTTAAAAAACAGGATTTCGCCCCTTTTTTCCACAACAGGCGTGTGCGAATGGCCGAAGACAACCAGGTCCACCCTGTCGTTTAGAAAGGCCTTCTCCATATATTCTATCAATTTTGCCGGAGCTCCGATGCCGTGCATTATCCCGATCCGGTATTTGCCTATTTCAATAACCTGTTTTTCCGGCAAGCTGTTTCTCACTTGGTAGGAATCCATATTTCCATAGACCGCCTTTACATTGGCGCAGACGGATTTCAATCTGTCCAGGACACCGATATCCACAAAGTCTCCGGTATGGATAATCATCTCCACATTTTTGAAATCTTCCAGGATTTCCGGCGGGATAGCCCTGGCCCGGTCAGGTATATGGGTATCTGAAATCACGCCGATTCTCATACGATAACCCCCGGTTTGGAAAATAAATCCAGGATTTGATTTACGTTATTAACGTCCCAGGTGAGTATTTTTTCTTCCAGCGCCCTTAAGCGGGCGTTCATATCTATTTCCTTGAAGCTGATGATGATTCTTTTTTGCAGTTTATGGCGGTACTTTTTACACTCTTTCGCGAACTCCGCGATATCGTCTTCGGTCAATAAGTCATATTTAAAGGCCATTATCCATAGGCTGTCGTGGGAACGGCCGATTAAACCCTCTTTCAGGCTTTTTTGGTTAAACTCCAGCGGTTTTATTTCCCGGAAGTGCGTCAGCCGCAGCCTCTTTTTTTCTATTTGCACTACTTCATCTTCAAATAGGCGCAGCAATTCCGTTATCCGGTCTATCACCGGCCTCTTGGCGTGGGAAAGGAATTCCTTGATTATGTTTTCCAGGTTTTGCCTGAAGAGGATTTTTTGGTTTTTGGCGTCAAAGGTCAGGGAATTGAGCTTCTTTTGATAGACAAACCTCAGCCAGAAGCCGAATACCCGATCGTTAATTTTTAAGAAGTCGCCGCTGCGGGTGATGGTGTCAAATTCTAAAAGGTAATTTATCCTCAGGGCCAATTCTTTTTGGGTCTTATGCAGGATATGCGCGATGTCCTTGATTTTATTGTGCCCGCTGGATAAAAGGTGCAGGATGGAGATGTAATCGTTGCTGCACGGGGAATCTGAAAAGCATTTCAGGTAACTGGAAAATTTCTGGCTTAAAATGCCGGAAGGCAGGAACAGCAGGTTTTCCAGGGTGTCGGTCAGGTTATTTTGCCCCGACTCCAGCAGCGCGTCGGAGATTAATTCCAGGTAAAACGGGTATCCGCCGGTAAAATGTATCAGGAAGTTCTTTAGCCCCGGGTTCAGGCCCAGGTTGGGTAATTTCTGGGCCAGGTATTGTTCGCTGGTTTTTATATCAAACGGCTCCACGGTAATCAATTCAAAATTGCCGAACAATAAAGACAGGTTTTTTGAGAGGATGGCCTTTGTTTTGAATTTCCTGGAGCTGATAATGATGTACATCGTATTTTTCTGCGTGATCAGCAGCTTTGACCATTCGCGGTAAAGGTTTTTAATGCCCAGGGTTTCCAGGTTGTGGAATTCGTCCAATACGATAACGCAGGATTTGTTCGTTTCCTTGTGGAATGCGTCGCAGAGCGACAGCAGCTCTATGAAGATATTGGTTTTTACCCTTCTGTCCAGGGCGCTTAATATGCCCCTGATTTTTTCTACGGCCTGCGGGATATATCTTTCCGATTTCTTAATCAGGAAATCCAGGTCCTCTTCCAGGGGGCAGCCGCTGTTAGACAGGAAGTTATAAAGCAATACCCCGATAAATCTTTTCGCGAAGGAAGCCAGGGATTCGGGCCTGGTTTCCAAGTAGAGGATGACGATATGGTTGTCATGGAACCGGCTGAGGAATTTAAATATGGTGGAAGTTTTTCCGATCAGCTCGTCGCCGATAATGGCCAGGTTCTGGCGGTAGCCGTATTTCAGGCCGCCGATGCGTTTTTCCAGGATAGCCAGATATTCTTTTCGGTCAAAAATGTTGTCTTTTATCATTTTCTAAGGGCTAAGGTAAAAATAGGGGTTTTGCGCGATATGCCCCTTGCGGATTTGAAAATGTAAATAATTATCTACCTTGGCGATAAGGCTGCCTTTTTGCACCAGTTCGCCCGGCCGGACAAAAATTTGCGAGTTTTTCGCGTAGACCGTCATAAAGCCATTGCCGTGGTCAATAATGATAGTCTTGCCGAAACTTTCAAAATTATCAGAGGAAAATACTACCTTTCCGCCGGAGGCGGCAACCACATTCTGCGTCCGGTATGGCTGTATATTCAGGCCTTTATTGACCATATTATTAAAGTTCTGCCCGAAAGAGGCAATAACTTTGCCCCGCAGCGGCCAGATAAAATCATCCAGGTTAGAGGATTTGTATTCGGCGTGGTACTGCGGTTTATTCTGGCGGGGGATAAAGATAAGCTGTCCTACCTCTATATTTGTGGCGTCTCCGATACGGTTAATCCGGGCGATTTCATTCAAATCCACATCATACATCTTGGAAATTCTCCAAAGAGTCTGTCCCCTTTCCACCCGGTGATAAATTCCCGGCACCTGCGGGGATACCGCGGGGCCGACGGGCGGGAGCGTAGCGCAACCGCTAAAATTTAAAAGGTAAAAGGTAAAAATTAAAATGGTAATATAAAAATTTTTCATTTTAAATTGAGAGCATTGAAAAACTACCTTTGACACCGCAAAAACGCTAAATACCGCAAAGCCGCAAAAAATTCAGCGACGAAAAAACTTTGCGCTTTTGCGGACATTTTGCGGTTTGGCGGTGTAGACTAGAAGCGGGTGAGCGGAATCGAACCGCCATATGCAGCTTGGGAAGCTGCCATTCTGCCATTGAATTACACCCGCATACACTTATCCATTAATTTGATAGAGCAATACTGGCCGCACATAGTGCAGACATCAGATAAACGCGGCCGCGACGAAGCCCGGCAGCGCCTCGCTTTATCCGGGTCTATGGCTAATTTAATCTGTTTTTTCCAGTCGCGCCTCTTGCGGTTGAGCGATATTTTTTTATCCCATTCCAGGGCCGCGCGCGGGTTTTTAACGATATCCGCGGCATGCGCGGCTATTTTGGCCGCCACTACCCCTTCCTTTACGTCTTCTATGGAGGGGTGCCGCAAGTGCTCTGATGCGGTGACATAACATAAAAAGTCCGCGCCATAACTTGCCGCGATTGCCCCGCCTATAGAGGCGCTGATATGGTCGTAACCGGCGGCGACATCCGTAACCAGCGGGCCTAAGACATAAAACGGCGCGCCATGGCAGATTTTTTTCTCAAGGAGGATATTTTTTTCAATTTGATTTAACGGCACATGCCCCGGCCCTTCAATCATTACTTGCACATTTTTTCTTTTAGCGCGTGATGCCAGTTCCCCTAAAGTTTCCAATTCCCCGATTTGCGCGCTATCCGTAGCGTCTAGTACCGAGCCGGGCCGCAGGCCGTCTCCCAGGCTTAGAGTTACGTCATATTTATGGGCGATATCCAAAACCTGGTCAAAATACTCATAAAAGGGATTTTCTTTTTTATGGCAGTTCATCCAGCCGGCCAGGATTGCCCCGCCCCTGGATACGATATCCATTATTCTGCCGGATTTCTTTAATCTGTTTATATTTTTTTGGGTGACACCGGCATGGATGGTAAAAAAATCCACGCCTTCCTGGGCCTGCGCCTCCAGGACGTCCAGGCAGTCGCGCGCGCTGAATTTCAGGAGGTCGCCTTTTGTTTCCTGGGCATTTACGGATATTTCATAAATGGGGACTGTGCCGACGGGTATGGGCGAATGCTCTAATATTTTTCTGCGTATGCCCTTGATGTCTCCGCCGACGCTCAGGTCCATCACCGCGTCCGCGCCGTATTTTACCGCGGCCTTTAATTTTTTTAATTCGTCGCCGAGCTCGGATTTATCGGTGGATGTGCCGATATTGGCGTTTATCTTGGTGCGCAGGCCCAGGCCTATGCCGCAGGGCGATTTTATCTTATGCCTTTTGTTCAGGGGGATGACGGCCTTACCTTGTTTGATATATCCGGAGATTACCTTAGGCGGGATATTTTCCAGGGAAGCGATATACTTTGCCTGGGGCGTGATAATATTATTTTTAGCGTATTCTAATTGCGTCATTAAT
>VGKK01000058.1 GCA_016867095.1 Candidatus Omnitrophota bacterium
TCCTTGCCGTAGCGCTGCGACTACGGCCGCGTCCTCGTTCCTTGTCTCGCTCCAAAATTGGCTCAGCCAATGTATTCATTATTTATCGGTGGCTCAGTACTTCCAGAATGTCCCTGCGTAAACCGCTTTTTGGGCAAGCCCCTCTTCAATCCTCAAAAGCTCGTTATATTTACAAACTCTGTCAGTGCGTGATAACGAACCGGTCTTAATCTGGCCGCTGGCAGTGGCTACGGCCAGATGGGCAATCGTCGTGTCTTCGGTTTCGCCTGAACGGTGGGAAATAACCGCCTTATATTTATTCTTCTTGGCGATATTTATTGCCTTGAGTGTTTCCGACAAGCTGCCTATCTGGTTTACCTTTATTAGTATAGCATTGCCTATATTTTTGGCAATACCTTTTTTGAAAATCTCGGGGTTGGTTACAAAGATATCGTCACCGACTAATTGCAGCCTGGCGCCCAGCCGCTTGGTCATCTCCTGCCAGCCTTGCCAGTCGTGCTCGGAAAGCCCGTCCTCAATGGACAAAATAGGGTATTTATTCAGCCAATTCTCATAAATATTGATTAAATCCGCGGAGCTCTTCTGGCTGTTTTCAAATTTATAGGCGTTGTCTTTGTAAAAAGAGCTGGCCGCGCAATCCAGCGCCAGATAAACATCGCGTCCGGGCCGGTATCCTGCTTTTTCAATGGCCTGCAGGATTAAACTTAAGGCCTCTTCATTAGAACCAAGGTTAGGCGCGAACCCGCCCTCATCTCCCACTGAGGTGGATAAACCTTTGGATTTCAAAAGGGCTTTAAGGTTATGGAAAACTTCCGTAGCGTATCTTAGGGCCTGCGCGAAAGTAGGCGCGCCCACCGGCATAATCATAAATTCCTGGATATCCAGGTTATTATCCGCGTGCATGCCGCCGTTTAAGATATTCATTAACGGAACGGGTAAAATCTTGGCGCTGGCGCCGCCTAAAAATTGATACAGCGGCTGCTTTTTAGCTAAGGCTGCGGCTTTAGCCGCGGCCAAAGAAACCGCCAGGATAGCGTTCGCGCCCAGCTTTGATTTATTGGCTGTGCCGTCCAGCTTAAGCATCAGCGCGTCTAATTTTTCAAAATCCGGGCTTAAACCCTTTATTTTAGAGGCGATTACGCCATTAACATTAGCTACTGCCTTGGTTACGCCCTTACCTAAATATCTTTTTTTGTCGCCGTCCCTTAATTCCAAGGCCTCATTCTCGCCTGTGGAGGCGCCCGAAGGCACGGCTGCCCGGCCCAAAATAGCATTGTCCAGAATAACGTCCGCCTCTACCGTGGGATTGCCGCGCGAATCTAAAATTTCCCGCGCGAAAACTTTTTTAATCTTTGCCATTTTCTCTTTCCTCCCTTAATTTTAAATGTAAGGTAATTATACACGTAAAAACTGCCAAGTCAAGGAAATCCCTCTTTTAAAAATCCATTTTTTAAACGTCTACACCGCTAAACCGCAAAATGTCCGCAAAGGCGCAAAATTTATCGTCGCAAAATCCTTTGCGTTTTTGCGGATTTTAGCGTCTTTGCGGTGTTAAGGGCAGTTTTGCGGAGACCTCAAGAAAAGGTTTGACTTAAAGGCCCTGGTGTGTTATTTTATGCATATTATGAACAAAAGAAAAATTGAACTCTTTTTTAAATTCCACTGGATTGCCATTACGATAGCGTTCCTTACTATTATCCTGGGCATTTCCTTTCTTATTTTCCTGCGCAACGCCATTAATGCCTGGGCAACTTCGGAATCCTATTTTAAAAAAGCTACCCTTGCCCAGTACGGCATATTCTTCTATATCTTCCTGGTATTGCAGTTAATCAGCTTACCTTTAAGCGGCGCCTTATGGTTGTGGATGATGCGCGGCGGGTATATGAAATTCACCCAGATTGGCAAAAAAGCGGTAGAGGGCAAAGACATCCGCATCCACTGGCAGGATGTTATCGGTATGGAAGAAGCCAAGGAAGAAGCAATGGAGGTAGTGCGCCTGGTTACTGACCGCGCGCGCTTGCAGGCCATCGGCGGAAAAATATTAAGAGGGATATTGATGATCGGGCCTCCGGGCTGCGGCAAAACATACCTGGCTAAAGCCATTGCTACCGAAGCGAATATGCCGTTTATCGCCATGTCCGGATCGGAATTCATTGAAATGTTTGTCGGTGTGGGCGCCAGCCGTATCCGCAAGCTCTTTAAACAGGCGCAGCAGCTGGCGTATGTGGAAGGCGGCTGCATTATCTTTATTGATGAATTGGACGCGGTAGGCGCGCAGCGCGCGGTTGACCGCGGTTTTGGCGGCCAGACTGAATCCAATACCACATTGAACCAGCTCCTCATTGAGATGGACGGCCTTAAAGAAAAAGATTATAACATCATCATTATCGGCGCCACCAATGCCCCGGAAAGCTTTTTAGACCGGGCGCTCCTGAGGCCCGGCAGGTTTGACCGTAAGATTTACGTGGATTTGCCGAATTTAGAGGAACGCGAAAAACTTTTTGAATATTACCTTAAGGAAATAAAATATGACGCTTCCATAGACCGCAAGCGCCTGGCCAGGCTTACCGTAGGCAACAGCCCGGCGGATGTGGCTAATCTTATCCGCGAGGCGGCATTAATTACCATCAGGAACAGAAAAGATTCCGTTTCCATGAAGGAAATTTCCGAGGCCTATGACCGGGTGGAAATGGGAATTAAGCATAAAGTAGTCTTTACGCAAAGCGACCGGGAAAAAATCGCCTACCATGAAGCGGGGCATGCCATCGCAATGTACTTTCTTGCTCCCCACGCGGACGTCTTTAAGGCGACTATCCTGGCCCGCGGCGGGGCTTTGGGCTTTGTTATGCCGCAGCCGCGCGAAGAAATCCACGTACGCACCAAAGAGCAATACCTGGGCGACATTAAAGTAAGCCTGGGTTCCTACGCCGCGGAAAAATTAAAGCTGAAAGTCACCACTTCAGGGGTAAGCCAGGATTTCCGCACCGCGATGTGGTACGCCAATAATATGGTCTGGAAATGGGGCATGGGCCAGTCAGGCCTGATAGGCGACTACAGCATGCTGGCGTCTGCTAATGAGGCTTACGGAGTGTTCAGGGGCGCGGAAATATCCTATATCTCTGAAGACATTAGAAAACAATTAAATAACGATGTCAGGCATATTCTTGATTCCTGCCTTAAGGAAGTTGAAGAGCTGCTGGCCAGGGAATCAGCCCTCTTGGACCGCTTTGCCAAAGAACTGCTGGCTAAAGACGAACTCAATTACGATGAAATTGAAAATATCTTTAAGGAATTCGGCAAGTCCCGCCCTTCCCTATCTCCCTAATAGATTATTACGCAGGAAGAGCGGGGCAAGTCCCGCCCTGGTATTTAGCATTATCGCTTGCGCAGTAATCCTCTTTTCCGGCTGCCTGGAAAAAATAGAACCTACCTATAAAGAAAACGATATCCCGCGCCTGGTAAAAAAAATATGCAAACAAGAATATAATTTAGAGGTTACCACCGACAGGGTGGCCAACACCCTATGGATATACGCCCCCCTTGATAAGCTTTTACATAAAGACTACGGAATAAAGGAAGATAAAATCTTTGACGAGGAAACGGTGGATAAATTGCGCAATATTTTAACCACCATCGGCCGGGTTTTAATCAGCTCTGATAACACGCCTGAATTCTATGCCTTGGTAGTTTCGGATATTAAACTGGGCCTGGATTATATGCTCATCGGGGATGTTCTGGATATAAAAAAATCTTACGCCGGGGTCATCCCCTGGACCGAGGCCAACCGCAGGTATGTCGTTAGGCTTAAGGCCTCTCCGGAAGCTATCGCGGATACGACGGGCAAACACCTCCAGGCCGAAGAGATTAAGCTGGGGGGCTTTTTGGCGGAACAGGTCGCGCAAAGAATTACCGCCGAATTTCAGCAAGAAGGACTGAAAAAATACTTTAAGGTGGATAAATCCACGGGCAGCTTTATTGACAATGCCTTTCTCTTTGAATATTCCATAGAGCCGCTTTTTAAACCGCCCAAAGAAACAAATATCCAGGAAGAGATTTTAAAGATTATCGCCTATTGCCTGAGGAGCTACGACTTCAATAATTTTTCTACGGTGGAATTAAAGAATTTGTTGACGCAGGACAGCCTGATCCTGGGAAAGACGGAGATTTGGGCCAGGCCTATGGATTAGAAATTTTAACTCCCCTGCCTTCTATTTTTAACCTGCCCTCTACAAATAACCTTATCGCTTTGGGATAAAGCCGGTGCTCTATCTTGTGGATTTTTTTCTCCAGGGATACCAGATTATCGCCTGCTTCTATTTTTACTGCCTGCTGCAGGATAATCGGGCCGTGGTCCATCGCCTCATCCACAAAGTGCACGGTTACGCCGGTAACCTTGACCCCATAGCCAAAGGCATCCTTTATGCCCTCGGCGCCCTTAAAAGAAGGAAGTAACGCAGGATGGATATTTAAGATGCGGCCGCTATACTTGCGGACAAATTCCGGGCTCAATATGCGCATAAAGCCCGCCAGGGCAATCAGCTCTATTTTTTCGTTTTCTAAATGCGCGGCAATCATGGCCTCAAAATCTTTCTTGTCCGAACATTCTTTAGATTTTACTAAAGCTACTTTTATCCCGGCGCGTTTTGCTTTTGTGATAGCCCCGGCCCCGGGATTATCGCAGACCAATAAAGAAAGGCTGGCCTTAATCTTGCCTTTTTTCACTGCCCTGATAATGGCGCTAAAATTACTGCCCCTGCCGGAAGCAAAAACCGCTATATTCATTCGTCGCTTCGCTCCTCATTACACGGATTAACACGGATTTTTCACGCCTGCCTGCCGGCAGGCAGGGATTTACACGGACAATGCTTTTCATCCGTGCCCATCCGTTCTTTTATCCGTGTGCATCCGTGTTATAATAGTTTTCATCGGGCAAACCTTAACGCACTCTCCGCAAGAAGTGCATTTATTATAATCTATCACTGCCAGGTTATCTATCACGTGTATGGCATCAAAGGGACAGGCCTTTTCGCAAAGCCGGCAGGCAATACACCCTACAGGGCAAACCGCCTTGGTGTCCTTGCCCATATCATGGGAGCTGCAGGCAACATAAACCCCGTTAGAGACACCATCAAACCTACCTGTTACATCATAGTCTCTAACGGGGTAAACAGGAACCAGCTCGAATAATTTCTTAGGGCAGACCAACACGCATTTATTACAGGCCCGGCATTTACTGGCGTCAACCACTGGAAGGCCTTCGCCGGACATCTTAATGGCGCCGAAAGGACAAACCCTGGCGCAGGTACCAAACCCCAGGCAGCCATATACGCATTCCTTCTGGCCGCCCAGAATCAAATTTGCCGCCACACAGTCTTCTATTCCCTCGTAGACAAACCTGTCTTTTACTCTTTTGCCGCCGTTACAATGCAAAACCGCTATTTTCTTTACTTTTTTCTCTAATTTTTTCCCTAAAACCCTGGCAATCTCTTCCCGGGCCTCTTCGCTATTCACCCGGCAGGCATCAATGCTGAGCTTGCCGCTAAGCAGGCTTTCGGCGAATCCGAAACAACCTGCGCCGCCGCAGGCGCCGCAGTTTGCGCCGGGCAAAAGGCCGTGTACTTTTTCAAGACGCGGGTCCACCTGGACGCTTAAACGCTTGGAAGCGACGGCCAGGCCTATGCCGAAGACGACGCCTAAAACTCCCAGAGTTAATATCGGAATTAAAATTTCCATTTAGAACTTAAAGCCGTTGAATCCCATAAAGCTTAAAGACATTATGGAGGCGATAATAAAAGCCAGCGGGAAATCTTTCACCGCCTTCGGGATATTGCATAACTCCAGCCTTTCCCTGATCCCGGACATCAAAAGCATAGCCAGGGTATAACCCAAGCCCACGCAGACGCCCTGGAATACCGAATAATAAAAACTGCCTGGCATAGCCTTGCCGTTATTAAAAAACATATCAATGTTCAATACCGCCACGCCCAGCACCGCGCAATTCACGGTAATTAAAGGCAGGTATATCCCGAAAAACCTGTACATCGCCGGGCTGATTTTCCTGATAACCATCTCCACGAATTGCACAAAGGTAGCGATGACTAAAATAAAAGAGATGGTGCGCAGGTACGTCAGGCCAAAGGGCACCAGCAAAAACCGATAGATGAGCCAGGTAATCACCGAGGCCATTGTGGTCACGAACATTACCGACAGGCTCATCGCCATTGCCGGCCTGGTCTCTTTGGAAATAGCGATAAACGAACACAGCCCCAAAAAGCGGGAAAGGATGACGTTATAAATAAAAACCGCGGAGATAAATATGGTTAAAAATTGCGCAGCGTTCATCTTTTAATCACGGATATACACGGATTTCCTACGGATTTACACGGACAATGCTTTTCATCCGTGCCTATCCGTTCTTTTATCCGTGTGCATCCGTGTCTTTAAAATATTAAAGAAACCAAGCAACAGCCCGATCACCAACAACGCGCCCGAAGGCATACCCAAAACAAACGCCGGGTTAAAGCCCTTAATTACGGTATGGCCCAAGAGCGTGCCGCTGCCGGCAAATTCGCGTATCGCTGAAATCAAAATCAAGGCCAGCGTAAAACCTACACCCATGCCTAAACCGTCAAAGAAGGAATTGAGGACTGAATTCCTTGAGGCGTAAGCCTCTGCCCGGCCTAAAACAATGCAATTAACCACAATCAAAGGCACGTATATGCCTAAGGCCTGGTTTAACGCCGGGCTATACGCCTTCATCACCATTTCATTGATGGTCACGAAAGTAGCGATAACCACAATATAACAAGGTATCCTGATCCGGCCGGGGATGGCATTTTTCAGCATGGCGATGATTACATTTGAGCCCAAAAGCACAAAGGTCGCGGCCACGCCCATACCGACGCCGTTAATCAGGGAAACCGAA
>VGKK01000059.1 GCA_016867095.1 Candidatus Omnitrophota bacterium
TTATGGCGGAAAATATAATGGATAAGATTGTTTCGCTTTGTAAGCGCCGGGGGTTTATCTTCCAGTCTTCCGAGATTTACGGGGGCCTGAGCAATACCTGGGACTACGGGCCTTATGGCGTGGAATTAAAGAATAATGTCAAGAACGCCTGGTGGAAGGCGAATGTCTATGAACGCGACGATATCCTGGGGATGGACGCGGCCATTCTGATGCACCCCAGGGTTTGGGAGGCCTCAGGCCATATTAAGAACTTTTTTGATTTAAAAAGCGATTGCAAGTCCTGCAAAAAACGTTTTAAGGCCGCGGATTTAAAAGACAGTAAGGTTTGCCCGGAGTGCGGCGGGCAGTTAACCGAAAGCCGGCCCTTTAACCTGATGTTCCAGACGCACCAGGGCGCGCTTACCGACGCGGGGAGCGTAATTTATCTGCGGCCGGAGACTGCCCAGGGGATGTTCGTCAACTTTTTAAATATCCTGGACTCCCGGCACCCCAAGCTGCCTTTTGGCCTGGCGCAAATCGGCAAGGCCTTCAGGAATGAAATCACCCCCGGAAATTTTACCTTTCGGACGCGCGAATTTGAGCAGATGGAGATAGAGTATTTTACCCATCCCAAAGAGGCGGATAAGAAGCTGGAGGAGTGGATAGACACTCGTTTTAACTGGTACCTGAATTTAGGGCTCAAAAAAGAAAATTTAAGAAAGCGGCCTCATGCCAAAGATGAGCTGGCGCATTATGCCAGGGCCTGCACGGATATAGAATATAATTTTCCCTTTGGTGCTTCGACTTCGCTCGGCACCGATGGTGAGCGTCCCTCGACTTTGCTCGGGAGTAGTCCTGAGTTTATCGAAGGAGGTAATCGAACCATCGGCTGGTCAGAATTAGAAGGTATAGCCAACCGCACGGATTTTGATTTAAAAGAGCACGCTAAGGTAAGCGGCAGGGATTTGCAGTATTTTGACGACAGCGCCAAGGAGAGATTTTATCCTTACATTATTGAGCCTTCCGGCGGAGTGGACAGGAGCGTTTTGGCGTTTTTAGTGGACGCCTATCATGAAGAAAAGGTAAAAGACGAAACGCGCGTGGTTTTAAAATTGCACCATGATTTGGCGCCGACCAAGGCGGCAGTGCTGCCGCTTTTAAGAAACCGGTCGGAAATCGTGGAATTAGCCAAAAAAATCAGCGCGGATTTAAAGAAAAGCCTGGTGGCAATTTATGACGACACCGGCGCCATCGGCAAGCTCTACCGCCGGCAGGACGAGGTAGGCACTCCTTTTTGCGTCACCGTGGATGTGCAGTCGCTGGAAGATAAACAGGCCACCGTCCGCGACCGGGACACTATGCTGCAGGAAAGAATAGGAGTTGATAAAATAAAAGAGTATCTTTTAGATAAATTAAAGGATTGAATGATAAAATCACAAATCACAATACACAAATCACAAACAATATACAAATCAGAAATTACAATACCTAAACAACCTAAATCGTTGTTTTTGGAATTTGGTCATTTGGTATTGTGATTTGTCTGTGATTTGGAATTTGTAATTTGTGATTTAATAAAAAGGAGGGTTTTAAAAGAAATGGCAACAAAAAAATATGTTTACCCCGTTAGAAATAAAAAAGTTTCTGCGGGGAAGAGAATTTCTAAGGGGGTTTACTTCTTTGGCGGCGGCAAGGCAGACGGAAATGAAAGTATGAAAAATCTCCTCGGCGGCAAGGGCGCGAATTTAGCGGAAATGGCCGGGCACAAGGATTTACGGCTTCCGGTCCCGCCGGGTTTTACCATTACCACCGAAGTTTGCGCCTATTTTTACCAAAATAAAAAGGTATACCCCAAAGTTTTAAAGGCGGAAGTGGAAAATGCCTTAAAAAAGGTTGAGGCATTGATGGCCAGGGGATTCGGGGATGCGGCCAACCCGCTTTTAGTTTCCGTGCGCTCAGGCGCGCGCAAATCTATGCCCGGAATGATGGAGACAGTCCTAAACGTCGGCTTAACCGAAAAGACCATTCCCGGCCTGATCAAGCAGAGTAACGGCAACAGCCGTTTTGTCTATGACGCCTACCGGCGCTTAATTACGATGTATTCGGACGTGGTTATGGAAAAGGCCGCCGGAATTGAGCCCAAAGATGAGGAGAGCGGTATCCGCAAGCAATTAGAGAAAATAATGAGCCAGATGAAAAAGGAAAAAAATTACAAGGGCGATACGGACCTAACCGCCGATGACTTAAAAAAGCTTTGCGCTTTATATAAGGCCAAAATAAAAGAGGCCCTAAAGAAGGACTTTCCGGACGATCCGGATGAGCAGCTCTGGGGCGGGATCGGCGCGGTATTTAGTTCCTGGAACGGCAAGCGCGCGGTCAGCTATCGCCGCATAGAAGGCATCCCCGATGAGTGGGGCACGGCAGTTAATGTCCAGGCCATGGTTTTTGGAAATATGGGCAATGACTCGGCTACCGGCGTAGCCTTTACCCGCAACCCCGGAAACGGCGAAGATGAATTTTACGGCGAATACCTGATTAACGCCCAGGGCGAAGATGTGGTGGCGGGAATCCGCACGCCCGCGCCGATTAATGAATACTCAAAATCCGAGCACAATAAGGATTTAGTCACCCTGGAAAAGACCATGCCCAAAATTTACCAGGAGCTTTACCAGTATCAGGCGCGCCTTGAGAAACATTACCATGATATGCAAGATATTGAATTTACTATTGAAAAGGGCCGTTTATTTATGCTGCAGTGCCGGGTGGGAAAGCGTAACGGCCCGGCAGCAGTGCGTATGGCTTTAGAGATGCTCAAGGAGAAATTGATTAAGAAAGAAGCTGTTATAACGCGCGTGACGCCCGCGCAGTTAGATGAGCTTTTACACCCCGTCATTGACCCCAAGGCGGAAGTGGCGCACAAGCCCATAGCCAAAGGCTTGCCTGCAGGCCCGGGTGGAGCGAGCGGCCAGATTGCTTTCTCCGCTCGTGAAGCAGTGGAGCAGGCTAGTCAGGGCAAAAAGGTGATTCTGGTGCGCGAAGAAACTAACCCTGAGGACGTGGAAGGCATGCGCGCGGCCCAGGCGATTTTAACCGCCCGCGGCGGGATGACTTCGCACGCGGCATTGGTTGCCCGCGGCTGGGGCAAGTGCTGTATTGTCGGCTGCGGAGCACTGCATATTGATTACGCGAAAAAAGAATTGCATATAGATGGCAAAGTCCTTAAGGAAGGCGACTGGATTACCTTAAACGGTGCCAAGGGTAATGTTTATGAAGGGCAGCTACGGATGATGGACGCTTCAGAGGAAAATAAAATGCTGATGGATTTCCTGAAAGTCTGCGATTCCATCAAGAGGTTAGGCATCCATACCAATGCCGATACCCCGGAGGATGCCCGCCGGGCCCGCGGCTTTGGCGCTGAAGGCATCGGCTTATTCCGGACCGAGCATATGTTTTACGGCAAGGGCTCGGAAGAGCCGTTGTTCAGGCTGCGTAAGATGATTATCTCAAAGACCGAGGCGGAAAGGCGCAAAGCCCTGGATGAATTATTTCCTTATGTGAAAAAAGATATTAAGGGCACCCTGGAGGCGATGGATGGCCTGCCGGTAGTGATTCGCCTTTTGGACCCGCCTTTACATGAATTTGTCCCGCGCGACCCGGCAAAATTAGAGCAGTTAGCCAAAGATTTAAATATCACTCAAGAGGAATTGGCCAGCCGCGCCGAGAATTTGCATGAGTCTAATCCGATGATGGGGCACCGCGGAGTGCGCCTGGGGGTTACTTATCCTGAGGTAAGCGAAATGCAGATTCGCGCCATACTGGAGTCTGCCGCGGAATTACTGAAAGATAGTAAGTCTCCTTACCCCGAGATTATGATTCCGGTGGTCTGCGACGTGAAGGAATTGAGCGACCAGCTGGCGATTGCCAAAAGAGTTTACGCCGAGGTTTTAGCCAAATATAACCTCAAAAAAATTAAGCATATGTTCGGCACGATGATTGAAATTCCCCGCGCAGCCCTGGTGGCCGGCAGATTAGCGGAGGTGGCGGAATTTTTCTCCTATGGCACTAATGATATGACTCAGATGGGCTTTGGTTTTTCGCGCGATGATATCGGCGGCTTCCTGCCGGAGTATATTAAGAAGGGTATCCTGGCCGACGATCCTTTTCAGACCATAGACCAGGAAGGAATCGGCGAATTGATTAAAATCGGCATTGAACGCGGCCGGCGCACGCGTAAAAATCTGGAAGTGGGCATCTGCGGCGAGCACGGCGGCGAGCCCCGCTCAGTGGAATTTTGCCACCGGCTAAAGTTGGATTATGTGAGCTGTTCTCCGTTTCGCGTGCCTATTGCCAAGCTGGCGGCAGCCCAGGCCGTTCTTAAGGAGCGGAAAAAATAATGTTAGTTATCATGTCACCAGGTCACAAAGTCACCAGTAAGAGCTTAACGGGTGACGTGGTGGCCTTGTGACAGGTGACCCCATAATGGACGTGTAAAAATGGAATCACTGAAGCTGTACCTTAAAGAAATCCGGACCGTTCCTTTATTAAAGGCCGCAGATGAAATTACCTTGAGCCGGCGCATTAAAAGAGGGGATGAGCAGGCGCGCAAGGCGATGATCCGGGCAAACCTGCGCCTGGTCATCAACATCGCTAAAAGATATATGTATTTAGGCATACCGCTTTTGGACCTGATTGAAGAAGGCAATATCGGCCTGATGAAGGCCGTGGATAAGTTTAATCCCAGGAAAGGCTATCGTTTTTCTACTTATGCCGCCTGGTGGATCAGGCAGGCGATTACGCGCTCAATTTCCGAGCAGGGCAAGATAATCCGCGTGCCGGTTTATATGAGCGAGCTGATTACCAAATGGAAAAAGACCAAGGAGCGCCTGGCCCAGCAGTTAAAACGCACGCCCACCAACAGCGAGGTTTCCGCCAAGATGCGCATCTCCAAAAATAAAGAGGACCAGATCAATTTCTGGTTATCAGCTACCACTTCGTCATTAGAGGCGCCCATTAGCGAAGAAAGCGACAGCGAGGTGATGGACTTAGTGGAAAACGAAGCCAGCGTCCAGCCTGACGCGGAAATTGAGCACTTTTTAGACAAAGAGAGGGTAGGCAGCCTTTTGGGGATAATGAGCCCCAGGGAAAGAGAAATCCTGAATCTGCGTTTTGGTTTGGCTGACGGCAAATCGCATACCCTGGCTGAGATTGCCAGAAAATTAAAGGTTTCGCGCGAGCGGGTGCGCCAGATAGAAGAGGCCGCCTTAAAAAAATTAAAGAAGTTTATCCAGCAGCAGGGCCAGGAGCTATGAAATATCAGGGAGGATAAAGATGGGAAAGGTTAACCTCGCGGATAGCGTCAGGAGTATTCCGGATTTTCCCAAGGCGGGAATTTTGTTCCGGGATATCACCACTTTGTTGCAGGATAAATCGGCCTTTAATGAAGCGGTAAACGCGCTGGCGGATAAATATAAAGATAAAAAAATAGACGTCGTCGTGGCGGTAGAGGCCAGGGGTTTTATACTGGGCGGGGCAATCGCGCATAAATTGGGCGCGGGATTTGTGCCGGTGCGCAAAAAAGGCAAGCTTCCCTGGAAGACCAGCTCGGTAACCTACGATTTGGAATACGGCACAGATACATTAGAGATACACCACGACGCCATAAAACCGGCGGCTAAGGTTTTGGTGGTGGATGACCTGCTGGCTACCGGCGGCACGGTAAAGGCGGTTACGGATTTAGTGAAGCAGCAGCAGGGCGACATTATCGGCATTGCTTTTTTGATAGAGCTGGTTGACTTGCAGGGCAAAGAAAAACTAAAAGGCTATCCGGTTTATTCCTTGATAAAATTTCACGGAGAATAAAACTGCGCCTGTAGCTCATTTGGATAGAGCGGGGCTCTCCTAAGGCCTAGGTGGGTGGTTCGAATCCACTCAGGCGCATATTAGTTTTCAGTTGCTAGTTTTTAGTTGTTAGAAATGCAATCTAAAAACTAAAAACTGATAACTAAAAACTAAAATGTACGATTTACACACTCATTCTTTACTCAGCGATGGCGTATTACTCCCTTCGGAGATTGTCCGGCGTTACCAGGATAAAGGCTATAAAGTCATCGCCATCACCGACCACGCGGATTACAGCAATATCGCCTCCGCGGTCAAGGCAGTCTTAGAATTTACCCGGCATTGGCCAAAGGATTCCGCCATAAAGGTTTTGCCGGGAATAGAATTAACCCACCTTCCCATATCTCAGCTTCAGCCTCTGTCTAAGTATGCCCGCAGGCAGGGGATAAAAATTATCGTTGCCCACGGAGAAACTCCGATGGAGCCGGTAGAAAAGGGCACCAATCGCGCCTCTCTGGAAGCAGATATTGATATCTTGGCCCACCCGGGTTTAATTAGCGACGCGGATGTGGAGTTAGCCAGGGAAAGGGGTATATTTTTGGAGATTACCAGCCGCAAGGGGCATTGCGATACCAATGCCCATGTGGCAGGGCGCGCCAAAAAATACGGCGCCAGGTTGATTCTAGATAATGACAGCCACCAGCCCGAAGATATTATCAGCCCCGCGGAATTAATAAAGGTAGGCGAAGGCGCCGGGCTAAGCCGGGAAGAAATAGAGAATATATATATAGAGGTAGAGGGATGGATAGAAAATATCTTATAAACGAAGTAGCAGTATGTTAAAAACGAGTATCAGAATATCAGATTACCAGAGCGAGATTATCAGAGAACCAGATTATCAGAAAGAATCTGATATTCTAATAATCTGATGCTCTCGCTCTGATATTCCGATAATCTGATATTCGCAATTAAGAAAAGTATAACACATATTAGACGGAGGGGATGATGATAAAGAAGGCGGCGGTTTTATTGTTCTACTGTTCTATTGTTTTGTTCTTGGGGTGCGCGGGGCTCTCAAGGAGA
>VGKK01000060.1 GCA_016867095.1 Candidatus Omnitrophota bacterium
GCGGGGTGTAATTCACAGAAAGTGAAACACCCGCGCAATTCCAATAAGCGCGGGGTGTAATTCACAGAAAGTGAAACACCCGCGCAATTCCAATAAGCGCGGGGTGTAATTCACAGAAAGTGAAACATACCTTGCCATATCGGAATGGCAAGTATGCACTTTTTGTGCAACCCGCGCAATTCCCCGACTAGGGGACACCCGCGCAATTCCAATAAGCGCGGGGTGTAATTCACAGAAAGTGAAACATACCTTGCCATATCGGAATGGCAAGTATGCACTTTTTGTGCAACCCGCGCAATTCCCCGACTAGGGGACACCCGCGCAATTCCCCGACTAGGGGACACCGGCGCAATTCCAATAAGCGCCGAGTGTCCAATAAGCGCCGAGTGTCCAATAAGCGCGGGGTGTATAAATTTTATTTATAAGCTCTTTGAACAATAGAGCAATAGACCGGCCTCGTCCGGAGGCCTCGGCACTCCCTCGGACATTACGTCCTCGGTCGCAATTAAGCATCAGCTCTATTGCTCTGTTTTCCATTGTTCAATTGCTCTATAAAATTTTTTGCTTTGCAAAAAATTTTATTGGAGCGGGAGACGGGATTCGAACCCGCGACATTAACCTTGGCAAGGTTACGCTCTACCAACTGAGCCACTCCCGCATATTATCCTTTGAACAATAGAGCAATAGACCGGCCTCGTCCGGAGGCCTCGGCACTCCCTCGGACATTACGTCCTCGGTCGCAATTAAGCATCAGCTCTATTGCTCTGTTTTCCATTGTTCAATTGCTCTGTAAGTTTTCGCTATGCGAAAACTTAATGCGGACGGAGGGAGTTGAACCCCCAAGGGTTGCCCCATATGGTCCTAAGCCATACGCGTATGCCAGTTCCGCCACGTCCGCTTAGTGGTTTACTGTCGTCAACCCTAACCTTTTGCTGTCCGAAAATCGATAATCGAAATTTGACCGCAATCGATAATCAAATTTCAATTTTCGATTCTCGATTACTCAAAATTTTCGCGCAGCGAAAATTTATGAGCCTCCCGAGACTCGAACTCGGCACAGGCGGCTTAAAAAGCCGCTGCTCTACCAGATGAGCTAGAGGCCCAATTTTAATTTTATAACGAAATTACCAATAACCAAGTACCAATCACCAAACTTTTTTGTTTGGTTATTGGGATTTGGTTATTGATTATTGCTTGGTTATGGTTCGACTCAGCCAGTCCTTGGCTGGCCTTGCTCACCATCCTGAGCGAGCGATAGCGAGCCGAAGGATTGTAATTTGGTGTTTGGTTATTTCGCATTAATATCAAAATTCTAAAACTTCTTTTTCTTTATTTTTCAGCAGTTCTTCAATCTTGGCGATATATTTATCCACCAATTTCTGCAGCTCGTCAATGCCCCTGAACTTGTCGTCTTCGGTGACGGCCTTGTCCTTCTCTAATTTTTCTAAAGATTCTTTTGCCTCCCGCCTAATGGTGCGCAGCGACACTCGGCCTTCCTCGGTCATATTATGCACCACTTTCGCCAGCTCCTGGCGCCTTTCTTTGGATAAGGGCGGAATGGCCAGCCTGACTACCTTGCCGTCATTGGAGGGCGTAATCCCCAAGTTGGACTTCATAATCGCCTTTTCAATCTCGGCGATTGCCGAAGGGTCCCAGGGCTGTATCACCACTAAATGCACATCGGGGACAGAGATAGAGGCTAATTGTTTTAAAAGGGTGAGTGTGCCGTAATAATCAATATGCAGGCCTTCTACTAAAGCCGGGCTGGCCCGGCCAGTGCGTATTTCGGAGAACTCTCTGGTCATTGACTCTACTGCCTTCTTCATCTTTTCTTCGGCATTGTGTAAAATCTCCCTGGCAGTCATAGCTACCTCCTGTCTTATTTGACCACAGTCCCTATCTTTTCGCCCAGCACGACACGCTTGATATTGCCGGCCTTATTGAGATTAAATACCACTATGGGCAATTTATTATCCATGCACAGGCTCACCGCTGTCGCGTCCATTACCTTCAGGCCTTTTTTCAATACATCAATGTATTTGAGCTGCGTAAATTTCCTGGCCCCCTTTGTCTTTAAGGGGTCGGCAGAATAAACCCCGTCCACCTTGGTCGCCTTTAAGATGACATCGGCATTTATCTCCATCGCGCGCAGGGCTGCCGCGGTATCGGTGGTAAAATAGGGGTTGCCGGTGCCGGCGACAAAGATAACCACGCGGCCTTTTTCTAAATGCCGGATCGCCCTTCTTCTGATATAGGGCTCGGCAATCTTCTGGATTTCTATGGCGGTCATCACGCGCGTGGGCATATTCATTTTTTCCAAAACATCCTGTAAGGCCAGGCCGTTTATCACCGTGGCCAGCATACCCATATAGTCGGCTACCGAGCGGTCCATATCCAGGCCCCTGGCCGCGATATTCTCCTGGCCGCGAAAGATATTGCCTGCGCCCAGGACAATGGCTACATCAATATTTAAGCCTCTGATTTCTTTTATCTGGCGGGAAATAGAAACTAATACCGCGTGGTCTATGCCGTGGGCCTTTTTTCCCTGCAGGGCTTCGCCGCTAAGCTTAAGCACTATCCTCTTATACACAGGCCGAATCATTTATTCGCCAACTCTATAACGTATGAATCTGCGAATTATAATATTTTCGCCAATTTTGGCAACGAGACTTCCTAAGCAATCTTTTACCGTAATAGCGGGGTCCTTGACAAAAACCTGTTCCAATAAACAATGCTCTTTATAAAATTGTTCTTTATCTTTTTCTTTATCTATAACGTCCTTGGGCACATCTTCTTTTTTGATATAGGCGGGGCTTGAGGCGGCTATCTGCATGGCAATGTCTTTGGTAAAACGGCAGAAGTCGCTGTTCTTAGCCACAAAATCCGTTTCACAGTCTACCTCCAGCAATACGCCGAGCTTGCTGCCCAAATGCACATAGGCCTCAATCCTGCCTTCACGGGTTGCGCGGCCCTGTTTTTGCGCGGCAATCTCCAAGCCGCGCTTACGCAATAATTCCGCCGCCTTTTTTATGTCGCCCTTGGCGTCTTCCAGCGCCTGCCGGCAGTTGGCGATACTGGCACAGGTCAATTCCCTTAATTCCTTAATTAATCCTACTGGTATTCCCATTTTTTTACTCATGCCTTTCTTCTCGTCTTAGGTTTTTCTTCGGTGGTTTTACCGGCGTGAGCCCTCTTTGCCGGCTTGGTCTCTTCAGTTGCCGGTTCAGTGGTCTCTACTATTTCTTCTATCTCTTTTATTTTTATTTCTTCCTCGGGCAGCAGCCCTGGCGCCTCTTCTTTCTTTTCCTCTTTCATCGCCACGCCTTCCTGGGAAAGATAAGACAAAAATTTCTTTCTTCCCTCAATTACCGCGTCCGCGATGAAAGTGGTGACCATGCGGATGGATTTGGTGGCGTCGTCATTACCCGCGATAGGATAGGCAATCGGGTCGGGATTGGAATTGGTGTCAATAAGGCCGATTATCGGTATCTCAAGGCGCATGGCCTCTCTAACCGCAGTTTCTTCCTTTTTGGTATCCACGACAAACATGGCCTTGGGCATACGCTCCATCTGCGAGATGCCGGAAAAATTCTTCTTTAACTTAGCCAGTTCCTTTTCCAGCTGCGCTACTTCTTTTTTCGTCAGCTTGCCAAAGGTGCCGTCCTCCTTCATCCTTTCTATATCTTTCAGGCGGTTGATGCTCTTTTTTATGGTGGCGTAATTGGTCAATAAGCCGCCGGGCCAGCGCTCGGTAACGTAATACATTCCCGCGCGTATCGCCTCCTGCTGCACCACCTCTTGCGCCTGTTTCTTGGTGCCTACAAAGAGCACATATTCGCCTTTTGAGGTAATATCCAGCAGGAAATCCCGCGCCGCCTGCATACATTCCTCGGTCTTCTCCAGGTCAATGATATAAATGCCGCTCCTTTCGCCAAAGATAAACTTCTTCATTTTGGGATTCCAGCGCTTGGTCTGGTGCCCAAAATGCACTCCTGCTTCCAAAAGTTGCTTGATTAATTCTGAAGGCACAGTTAAATTCCCCCTTTTTAATGGTTAATATTTTAACTCTTTTTCAGTTCAAATTAGAAATTTCAGTATAGCACAATCTCTATAAGTTGCAACTATTTTAATGAGCAGACGACTTACGCAACGCCAGTGACGTAAGTCGTAGTCCTTGACATCTTTGATGTCAAGGACGTCTGCGAATTAACCCAGCACTAATTTTATGAAACGCTTAAAGTTAGCTGATAGGGGTTGCATTGGCATCACCCCTTATGAGATAGAGATAAGGCTTTTTAAAAATTAGTGCTGGGTAAGTTCGGGCATATAACTTGCGTCGCCCAGGCTCCGCAAGTTATGCACTTACTTACTTTTGCAACTCCTGCATCTGGTAAAGCCGCTGGTATAAGCCGTCTTTGGACGCCAGTTCCTCATGGCTGCCCTGCTGCACAAGCCTGCCCTGGTCAAGCACCGCGATATGGTGGGCGTTCCTGACCGTGGAAAGCCGGTGCGCGATTACAAACACGGTGCGGCCCTGAATAAGCCTGTCCAGGGCTTCCTGCACAATCCGCTCTGATTCGGCGTCCAGCTGCGAAGTAGCCTCGTCTAAGATTAAAATCGGCGGGTTCTTTAAAAGCGCCCGCGCAATGGCAATCCTCTGGCGTTCGCCTCCGGAAAGCTTGGTCCCCCTATCTCCGATTACCGTATCATAACCTAAGGGCAGTCGCCGGATAAAATCATGGGCATGGGCCTGCTCTGCCGCCCGCTCTATTTCTTCCTGCGTGGCGTCGGGCTTGCCGTAAAAGATATTATTTCTTATGGTATCGTTAAAAAGAATGGTCTCTTGCGTGACAATGCCGATTTGCCGGCGCAACGACTTCAAGGTCAACTCCTTGATATCCACGCCGTCAATTAAAATCCTTCCGCGTTGCGGGTCGTAAAAACGCGGGATTAAGTCTACCAGCGTGGTTTTGCCCACGCCGCTGGGGCCGACCACTGCCAGCATTTGGCCCTTCTTTACTTCTAAATTTATCCCCTTAAGTATTTCCTGTTCGGCATAACCAAATCTGACATTCTCAAAGGCAATGCTGCGATGAAAACCGCTCAACTCCCCTGCCCCGGCCTTTTCCGCTATGCTGGGGGTAAGGTCTAACACCTCATAAATCCGCACGCTGGCAGCCAGGGCCTGCTCCATAATTGAATTCACCTGGCTCAATTTCTTAAACGGCCGGATGAGCGAAAGCAAAGCGGCCATAAATAAAGCGAATACGCCGAAGGAAAGGCTGCCTGTAATTACCTGCCTGCCGCCGTAAAAGACAATAAAAAGCGCCATGGCCACGCCGATTAACTCGGTGGTAATGCCCAAAAGGAGCATTCTTTTAATGGACTTCATTGCCAGGCGGTAATAATCCTGGTTCTGTTTTTTAAACTTGGCGATTTCTCTCTGCTCAGCGCAAAAGGCCTTGACGATTCTTACCCCGATAAATGTCTCGGTCAATAAGGAATTGATATCCGCCATCTTTTCCTGGGAACGCCGGCTTAATTTGCGCAGGACCTTGCCGACCACGACCATGGGAATGGCGACAACGGGCAATACCACGACCGAAATCAGGGCCATCCGCCAATTAATAAAAAAGGTCAACAGCGCAAAGGAAATTACCTGAAAGGTCTGATAAATCAGGTCGGTGATGGCGTAAGATACCGCGTTTTCTATCAGCTTTACGTCGTTGGTAATGCGCGAAATCAGCTCTCCGCTGCGCTTCTGGGTAAAATAATCCAGGGATAAGGCCTGCAGCTTGGCATAGACTAAATCCTTGGCATCGCGGATTACCTTCTGGCCCACATCCGACATAATATAAGACTGCAAAAATTCAAAAATCGCCCGAATAACCAGGGCAATAGGCACGGCTATCAGCAGGACAGATAATACCTGCAATGGGCTGAAATTATTCAACTGCCTGAGAATATTCTCTATAAAAGGGGGGAAATTGCCTCCCGGCAAGACTATTGCCCGGTTGGTAAATACCCGGTCTATAACCGGCACAATCGCGCTCAGGCGGAAGACATCCAGGAGCGTAACAATGCCCATAAACACGCCGGAAAGCGCCAGCCAGCCGTAATAAGGCCGGGCAAACTTGAATAATCTGCGATAATCCTTCATTTTGAATGAGCAGATAACTTATGGAGTCTGAAGGACGACATAAGTTATAGCTGCTTATATTGTTATGCCACCAGCGTCTGCGAATTTAACCCCGCACACCAATTGATATTTAGCCGAGGCTATACTCCCAATTGGTGTGGGGGTTAGTTCAACCATATAAGTTATGTCGCTAAGTCTTAACTACGTCCTGCTCCATAACTTATGGTTTTACTAATATACCACATTAATTGCCTTTTGTCGAGTTTTTAATAGCAAGGGCTGCTTCGTGGCGGATGGTTGGCTGGGATTTCGAGGATTTATCTACGGCCCGGATGCGGGAGAGCGACGCAGCCTATGAGAGCGAAGCCCCGCCAGCGAACTCACAGACCCGCGCCAAAGATCCTCTTACGCCTTTAAATAAGCAAAAATGGTGTGGCTTCGGAGGATTAATTCGCATATACAATTTACGCTCGCTGGCACTCGCGTAAATTGTATGCTCATTAATTTTAGTTGCAACACGGCAAAGACTTTGGTATGATTTTGGGTATGGATAAGATAAAAGTAGGTGTGGTGGGGGTGGGGCACCTGGGCAGCATTCACGCCCAGATTTATAAAGAGCTG
>VGKK01000061.1 GCA_016867095.1 Candidatus Omnitrophota bacterium
GATATGGTAATAGATGTTAATCTTAAGGACAATCTTATTAGCGCCAAAATATCCGCGCAAAATAAGAACTTAGCCATCTCTAAGGATAAGTTTTCCCTTAAATTAAATTCGCAAGTTAACGCGGATTTAAAATATTCATTAGAGACTAAACACCTTGATTATTCTGCGGATACGCAAATTAGCAAATTAGATTTATCCGCCCCAGGAATGACTGATATCAGCGGCCGGCTGAAACTTGACAACTCCGGCCTCTCCTCCGATAACTTAAAGGCTAATCTTTTTGGCATTCCCGTAGAGGCTAAAATCAGAGTCAGCGATTTTTCCGCTCCGCTAATTCAGGCGGAATTATCTTCCGGGGATTTACAGCTGGACTCCGCTTTGCAGGTCAAGGATAAATTAATTACTATATCTAAGTGCAAAGGACGGTATTTTAATTCGCAATTTACTCTTTCGGGGACAATAAATATGCTCGGCCTTTCTGATCTAAGGGCGGATATCAGCGGGGATTTAAATATAGACCTTAAAGATGCCAAATTTTTCTTTAAGAAATTTCAGAAGGAGCTGGAGGCGGCCAGGCCCGAAGGCATTATCCAGGCCAGGCTAAACCTCTCCGGAAATATAGGTAATCTTAAGTCCTGCGCGCTGCGCGCCCGTTTTTCCAGCCCGGCAGTATCTGTTTACGGCTTAAAAGCCACGGATTTTCTGCTGGATTATAGCCAGGCGGATGGGCTGGCGGATATTTCTCCTATACATCTGTCGTTATACGACGGCGCCATTGAGGCCTCTGTCAAGGCGAATTTAAATACGCCGGACCTGCCTTACATATTTTTTGCGGATATAGAAGGCGTAAAGATAGAAAAATTAAGACTTGATACCGCAGCCAAAGATAAGGATATCGCCGGAAATATCGCCCTCCAGGCCAAGCTCAACGGTTTTTCCGGAGATATTTCCCGGCTGACAGGCAGCGGCCAGATTAAAATCACCGAAGGCAAATTATGGCAGTTGAGTTTATTCAAGGGTTTAGGCGCGCTGCTCTTTGCCAGGGATTTTGACCAGATTATTTTTAGCGAAGCCAGCTGCGGGTTTAGTGTCCAGGACAAGTATATCTTCAGCGATAATGTAAAATTAAAAAGTAATATTACCGATTTAACCGGTTCGGCAAAAATAGGTTTTGACAGCTCTATTGACGCCTCTATTAATGTCAAGATTCTTAACGAGCTGGCCCCTTTAAGCGGCACCTTTAAAGACGTGACTACCGCGATTATGGGCCAGGCCGGCCGGTTTGGGGTGATAAAAATCAGCGGCACGCTCAAGGAGCCGAAATATAAATTCCAGCCCGCGGTAGTGGATATCATTAAGGGTTTAAAGGATATCTTCTTCGGTAATACCGACAAAAATTAAAATGCCTAATTTAAATTATTTACGTTACAGATTAACCAGGCCGCTTAAGTCCTGGAAGAATAAATACTTAAAGCATATTACCCAAAAACAGGCCCGGCAGGACAATCTCTACCTCAAAGCCGTTGAAGAAATCAGCCAATATTGCCATGAGCCCGCGGAAACAGTTGAGCGTAAGTATAAGCTGGGGCCGGAACAAGAAAAGGGGTTTCATATTTTTAACGAGCAGAATAATTTAAACAAGGCCAGCGTTGATGATTTTTATAGGAATTGTTCTTATTATGTATATGAATTGCCGCTCTGGAACGCGGAAAAATACCGGCCGGGGTATCTGCGCCTGGTTACCCTGCCTTATCTCAGGCGCCGGCATTATGCGCGGGTGATGGATTTTGGCGCCGGCAGCGGAGATTTCTGCATTGAGCTGGCTAAAAATAATTTAGAGGTTACTTATTGCGACATCGGGGAACAGTTGTCTGATTTCGCCAGGTGGCGCTTTCAAAAAAGAAACCTGAATGTAAAAATGGCCAAAGGCATAGACGGCTTGAGGGGCGAGGTTTATGATTGTATTTTCAGCTTTGACGCCTTTGAGCACATCAAGGATTTTGCACAAACACTCCAGGCATTGGCGGGGCATATCGCGCCCGGAGGTTCTTTGGTATTCAGCGGGGCTTTCAGCGGCAAGACATTGCATTTGGAGGAAAATGAGCGGTACGATAATTTTAAAAATTTAGACCGGTTAATGCGCGATAACGGCTTAACTTTTAAGGACAAATTCGCGCAATTTTATTTCTATAAACGCGCCAATGGATGTTATAATAAGTGAGGCCACGACTTACGTTCCGTAAGTCGTATGGCCGAACTTATCCAGCACTAATTTTATGAAACGCTTAAAGTTAGCTCATAGGGGTTGCTATGGCATCAACCCTTATCAGATAAAGATAAGGCTTTATAAAAATTAGTGCTGGGTTAATTCGCCCCTGCCGTTTTGCTTCGCTTTTGCGATAGCAAAACGAAGCAGCAGGGGCTCATTTAAGGAGGCAGAGATGTTCAGAAAAATCTGTTTAAGGTTATTGGCAGTGAGCGCGGTTTTTCTATTTTCCGGTTTTATCTGCAATGTTATAGCCCAGGAGTCAGCAAGCCAGAACAATATAGACACATATTTTCGCTATATGCCCTCGCGCGGCGTAGAGGCGCAGTCAGGCAAGGTAGAGCTGATGCAATCCGGGGCGGAATACAGTTATGAATTCAAGCTCTTTGATAAGTTGCCTCTGAAATTTTCCGTAGCGCCGGAGTATATAGGTATAGAAAATAGCACTGTAGTAGAGCTGCCGGCAAATTTGACCGGCGTGACCACGGATATAGAGGCGACCCTGCCTTTTTTTGGTTTTGATAAGACTTACCTGCGCTTAGGGGTGAGCCCTTCTCTTTACGGCGAGGATTGGGATTTTGAAAGCTCTAACTTCCGCATCCCGATGCGTTATTTTCTGATCCGCCAGCCCAACGAGCAGTGGACGCTAATTGCCGGCGTGGGCGTTTATCCGGATTTTGAGCACGAGGTTTTACCGATATTGGGATTTATCTACCAGCCCAATGAGAAATTAATTTTTAATATTGTGCCCAAGAGGCCGAATATTTCCTATCTCCTTAATGAACAGGTGACCCTCTTTGCCGAAGGCGGGAGCGCCTTTAACAGCGAATTTGAAGTTACTAAAGACGATTTAAAGAATGTGGTCCTGCGCTATGAACAGATGCGCCTGGGCGGCGGCGTAAAACTTAAGCTTAATCAATTTATCCAGACTAGCCTTTCGGCAGGCGGGGTATTTGGCCGCACCCTGAAATACCGGGACAGTTTGGGTAAGGTGCATATTAAAGACGGCTTTTACACTGAACTAAGGGCGCAAATTTTCTGGTAGTATGGTTGATAACCTTTCTAAGAAGAAGTGGGAGAGAATCGGCAGCGTTCGGCGGGCAGGGGTTTTAGCGCCCCTGTTTTCTATATATTCCGAAGATAGTATCGGCATCGGAGATTTCGCGGATTTAAAATTACTCATCAATTGGACTAACCAGGCCGCCAATACTATTGTGCAGCTGCTGCCTTTAAATGAAGTAGGCCCGCTTTTTTGTCCCTATGATTCCTTAAGCTCATTTGCCCTGGAGCCGATGTATCTGTCTTTGCGGCCCTTCGCGGGAAAAACAGGCGATCTCAAAAAGAAATTTCCCGCCGGCAAGTCCTATGTGGATTACGGGATTAAAAAAGCAAAGCTGGATTTACTCCGGGAGATTTATCTCAAAGAAAAAAACCTGAAAGCCCCCGCCTTTCAAAAATTCCAGAAAGAAAATACTTATTGGCTGGATGACTTTGCCATTTTTCAGGCGCTGAAAAATTATCATCAGGGCCGGCCCTGGTATGAATGGGAAGATAAATACCGTAGGCGCGATGCCGCGGCATTAGAGGATTTCCGCCAGGCGCATAAAGAGGAAATCGGTTTTGTGCTATGGCTGCAGTGGCAATTGTATGAACAACTCAGGGGCGCCAGGGCTTATGCCCGGGAGCAGAAAGTATGGCTAAAAGGAGATTTGCCGATTTTAGTTTCCCGGGACAGCGCTGATGTCTGGCAACATCCGGAATTTTTTAAATTGGAGTTTGCCGCCGGAGCGCCGCCGGATATGTATGCTGCCTTAGGCCAACGCTGGGGAATGCCTACTTATCACTGGGAAAGGATAGCCGCGGACGGCTACCGCTATTTAAAGGAAAAATTGCGCTACGCGCAGAATTTCTACGATATCCTCAGGATTGACCATGTCGTGGGTTTATTCCGTATCTGGAGCATTCCGGTTAATGAGCCCCTGGAAAATAAAGGGCTGAACGGATTTTTTGACCCCAGAGATGAAAAGGAATGGGAAAGGCACGGCAGGCAGATATTATCAGTCATAGTTAACAGCACGGATATGCTTATCGCGGCTGAAGATTTGGGGGTAATACCCGCGGCCTGCCCCAATGCCCTGGAGGAATTTGGCATTCCGGGCAATGATGTGCAGCGCTGGGTAAAAGAATGGAAAATAAAACACGATTTTCTGGGGCCCGCAGATTACCGCAAGCTTTCGGTAGCGATGTTATCCACCCACGATACCACGAATTGGCCGGCCTGGTGGGAGAATGAAGCCGGCACAGTAGATGCGGGGCTTTTTATGAGAAAATGCGGGGACCACCGCCAGATAAATTTTAACCAGGTAAAAGATAAGCTTTTTGACCACCGGCGCTCTAAGCACGGCAGGCTGCGCTGGTTAAACAACGTTAATTCTGTAGATAAGCTGGTGGCTATTTTGGGCAAAAATAAAGAAGAGCTCAAAGATTTTATAGATTTATACGAAAATAGTTATCGGGAAAAGGAAAAATTGTGGCTGCAAATGAAACTTAAAGGCCCGATGCGCGAAAAGGCGGGTTCCGAGATTTTAAAAGCAGCCTTGAAGATAACCCTGGACTCGCGGGCGGTATTTTGCATCCAGTCATTAATAGATTGGCTGTATTTAGCCGATATATTTAAGGGCGAGCCTTACCAATACCGCATAAATACGCCGGGGACAATCAGCGATAAAAACTGGTCATTAACGCTTCCGCTTTCCTTAGAGGCGCTTTTAAAACATCGGGTTTGCAAAGATATCCGTCAGCTAATTACCAAGACCCGGTCTTGACACGGTTGGCAAGACCGGGTCTTGAATTTGGGGTAAGCCAAAAAGATGCTGAACAAAGACGAAATCCAGCAATATATAAAAGAAAAGGGATTAGTTGCCAATTATATTCACCTGGAAACGCAACTGACGCCCAATGGCTTTGATTTAACTGTGGCGAAAGTCTTTAGTTTTGATAGCCAGGGCGCGCTAGATTTTTCTAATAAAGAAAGGAATGTGCCTGATTGTATTGAGATTTTACCACAGAAATTAGATAAGGAGGATAAATTCGGTACTTCGACTATGCTCAGTACCGATGGTGAGCGAAGTCGAACCATCGGCTGGTGGGAGCTTAAAAAGGGCGCTTATAAGATAAGGACCAATGAAACAGTCAATTTACCCAATGATTTGATTGCCCTGGCTTTTGCGCGCACTTCGCTTTTACGTATGGGCGCGTTTACCCAGCACGGCGTCTGGGACGCGGGCTTTATGGGAAAGGGCGAATTTATCCTGGCGGTAGAAAATCCCGAAGGCATAAGGATTAAACAGAACGCCCGCATCGCGCAATTAATTTTTCTGCGTATGAATGAAATAGGCCAGGGCTACAACGGCATCTACCAAAAAAATAAGGACACTAAAAATGAAAATCAAGGATTGCGAGATTAAGGTTATCCAGGGAGATATTACCGCGTTAAAAGTTGACGCTATCGTCAATGCCGCCAATAATAAATTGGTGATGGGCGCAGGCGTGGCCGGGGCAATTAAGAAAAAAGGCGGCCAGGCGATTGAGGATGAGGCGGTGAAAAAGGGGCCGATTAAGGTTGGCGAAGCGGTTGCTACTTCTGCCGGAAAATTGCCGGCTAAATATGTGATTCATGCCGCGACAATGGCGATGGATTTTTCCCGCCGAGTGTATAAAATAAAGGGCGGGATCCCGCCTACCGTCAAAGAAAAGTGGGCGGGAAAAACAGACGAAGTAAAAATCAGGGATGCCGGCCGCAATGCCCTAAAGGCGGCCGAAGAATTAAAGATACGCTCACTGGCTTTTCCGGCTTTAGGCTGCGGAACAGGCGGCTTTCCGCTTTTAGCCGCGGCCAAGATTATCTCCCAGGAAGTATTCAGGCACTTGAGAGAAAATAAAAGCCAGCTGAAGGAAGTAGTTTTCTGCCTTTATGATAAAGAGGCATACGATATTTTTTATAAAGGCGTCATCAATTATTTAGAGTATGTTACTTCAAAATTACAGGGCGGCCCTTTTACCACCGTTGACGCCATCATTGAAATCGGAGACGGCATTGTGGCTATTAAAAGGAGCAATCCGCCTTTTGGCTGGGCTTTGCCCGGCGGTTTTGTAGATTATGGCGAGAGCCTGGAAGAAGCAGTTACCAGAGAGGCGAAAGAAGAAACTAACCTGGACTTGATAAATTTAAAACAATTTCATACTTATTCTGAACCTACGCGCGACCCGCGCTTTCATACTATCGGCACGGTCTTTATTGCCCAAGGCAAAGGCTCGCCTAAGGCCGGGGATGACGCCGGAGCGCTGAAGGTGATAAAGTTAAGCGAGATTAAAGATTTGGATTTTGCTTTTGACCATAAACAAATCATTCAGGATTACCTAAAAACTAAAGCATAATTGA
>VGKK01000062.1 GCA_016867095.1 Candidatus Omnitrophota bacterium
TCCCGATGGGAAGCTTCGTAAGAAGCGACACCATCGGGACAAGCTCTCGGCACGGGTTCTCCCGCCAAGCATTTTTAAGTCTCGGGCGGGATCCCGCCTGCTACTTAGAAGGAGGGCGGGAAAATCCCGTCAGGGTCATTAAATTTTAGGACAAGAGCTTTTTCCCGACGCCCTCATTTACTTCAGGCGTCGGGATCCCGATGGGAAGCTTCGTAAGAAGCGACACCATCGGGACAAGCTCTCGGCACGGGTTCTCCCGCCAAGCATTTTTAAGTCTCGGGCGGGATCCCGCCTGCTACTTAGAAGGAGGGCGGGAAAATCCGGTTGGGGACAGTAAATTTTCGCAAAGCGAAAATTTACAGAGCAATTGAGCAATGGACAATAGAACAATAGGCAAGCTAAAACTCAAATTGCGGTCTATTTTCAATTGTTCTATTATTCATAAGGTATTCCTACCCCGCTTCGTAAACACACAAAAATTCTCTTGCGATAATTTTTGTGTACTGCGCGGAGTTTCGCTGGATGTCCGCCTGCGGCGGACGTATAGAGGTGCGTGCTCGTATCCCGCCTCGTAAGACATGGTGAAATTCTCTTACGATAATTTCACCATACTCGGCGGGATTTCGCTGGATGTCCGCCTGCGGCGGACGTATAGAGGTGCGTGCTCGTATCCCGCCTCGTAAGACATGGTGAAATTCTCTTACGATAATTTCACCATACTCGGCGGGATTTCGCTGGATGTCCGCCTGCGGCGGACGTATAGAGGTGCTCAATGTGCGGGATAATTGGATATATCGGAGACAGACAGGCAGAGCCCATATTGCTCAACGGTTTAAAGCGCCTGGAGTACCGCGGTTATGATTCTGCCGGGGTGTGCGCGCTTTTAGAGAATAAGCGCGCCTTGTCCGTGCGCAAAATTTCCGGCAAGGTCAGGGATTTAGAGGCGTTATTGAAAAAGCGCCCGCTTTCCGGCAGGCTAGCCCTGGGGCATGTGCGCTGGGCTACCCATGGCGCGCCGAACCAGATCAACGCCCACCCGCACCTGGACTGCGCCGGCGAAATCGCCCTGGTCCACAACGGCATTATTGAAAATTACGCCGCCTTAAAAGCTGGCCTCATTAAAGAAGGCCACCATTTTGTCAGCCAGACTGATACCGAAATAATCGCCCACCTGATTGAAAAATTCTATAAAGATATCCCGCTGGAAGAAGCGGTGCGCCAAGCGCTCAAGCTCCTGGTTGGTTCTTTTGCCATCGGGGTGATTTCTAAGAGAGAGCCTGACAAATTGGTAGGCGCGCGCGCCGGCAGCCCTTTGATTATCGGCCTGGGCAAGGAGGAAAATTTTCTGGCCTCGGATGTGCCGGCGATTTTAGAGCACACCCGGGACATTATTTTTTTAGAGGAAAACGAAATAGCGGTTTTGGCTGGGGCGGGATTTAAGATAACAAGCCTGGCCGGCGCAGAGATCACCAGGAAGCCGACACGCGTTAATTGGGATATTGATCAGGCCCAGAAACAGGGCTATAGGCATTTTATGCTTAAAGAAATTAATGAGCAGCCCGGCATTACCGAAAAACTGCTCAAGGCCAGAATAGAAAAAGGTGCTCGCCGCGTTGTCTTTGAAGAACAGCGGATTGACGGGGAAAAATTAAAAAACATCAGGAATATTGCTATGGTTGCCTGCGGCACCGCCTATCACGCCGGTTTAGTGGGAAAATATGTTTTGGAATCTCTCTGCGGCGTGCCTGTGGCGGTAGATGTTTCCAGCGAATTCAGGTACCGCGACCTCCTGGTTGATTCGGATACCCTGGTGATTGCCATTAGCCAGTCCGGAGAGACCGCGGATACCCTGGCGGGGATAAGAGAGGCAAAAAAACACGGCTGCGCGGTATTGGCTATCTGTAATGTATTGGGCTCAACCTTAACCCGCGAAGCAGACGGCGTTATCTACACCCATGCCGGCCCGGAAATCGGGGTGGCCTCTACCAAGGCCTACACCGCCCAGCTGGCGGCGCTTTATTTATTTGCCTTATACCTGGCAGGGATAAAAAATATTTTAAGCGCAGAGGAGATAGTCCGGTATCTCGGCGCGCTGGAAAAAATCCCTAAATTGCAGGAAGCGGTTTTAAAGAGGCAGGACGCCATTGCCAGGCTGAGCCGGCGCCACTCTCATTTCGGCTCATTTTTATTTTTGGGCAGGAACGTTAATTATCCTTCCGCGCTGGAGGGGGCGCTGAAGCTGAAAGAAATTTCTTATATCCCTGCCGAAGGTTATGCCGCCGGAGAGATGAAGCATGGCCCCATTGCTTTAATTGACGAATACCGGGCAGTAGTCTGTATCGCGCCGGAATCCAGGTTTTACGAAAAGATGATTTCCAATATTCAGGAAGTCCTCAGCCGCCGCGGCAAAGTTATTGCCATAGCTACAGAAGGCGATACTAAAATTAAAGAGTTGACCCGGGAAGTAATTTATCTGCCCAAGGTAGAAGAGCTTTTTTCTCCCCTGGTAGTTGCCCTGTCTTTGCAGCTGTTGGCTTATCATATCGCGGTCAAGCGCGGCTGCGACGTGGACCAGCCGCGGAATTTAGCAAAATCAGTAACGGTAGAATAAGATATCAAAAATCACAAATTACAATACACAAATCACAAACAATATGCAATTCCAAAATCCAAATACCAAAACTGGTATTTGCTGATTTGTGATTTTGGTCATTCGGTATTAGAATTTGTTTGTGGTTTGTAATTTGTATATTGGAATTTTTTTGATGCTTTATATAGTTGCTACTCCCATTGGTAATTTGAAGGATATTAGCCTGCGCGCGCTGGAAGTTTTAAAAAGCGCGGACCTGGTTGCCTGCGAAGATACCCGCCACAGCAAAATTTTACTGACGCATTATGGCATAAAAAGGCCTACTGTCAGCTATTACCAGCATAACCGCGTCACTAAGGGGGAATATATTCTGGGCCTGTTGAAACAGGGTAAAGATGTAGCTTTAGTTTCTGACGCCGGAATGCCAGGCATACTTGACCCGGGGTATCATTTGGTTAATCTGGCAATAAAAAATAATATTGAGCTGACAGTGATTCCCGGGCCGGCAGCCTTTGTCAATGCCCTGGTTCTTTCCGGCAAGCCCGCGCACGAATTTTTCTTTGCCGGGTTCCTGCCGAGCAAAAAGATTAGCCGCCGGAATAAGTTACAAGAATTATCCGCATTAGGATGCACAGTGGTTTTTTACGAATCCTGCCACCGGATTTTGGCCGCTTTAGAGGATGTGCAGGAGGTCTGCGGGGACAGGCAGGTTGCGGTTGCCCGGGAGCTGACTAAGAAATTTGAAGAAGTAAGGCGCGGCCCTGCCGAAGAAGTCCTTTTATATTTTAAGAAAGAAAAACCCCGCGGCGAATTTGTGGTAGTTTTATAAAATGCCTTTCAAAAATATGCCCTTTCAAAAATATGCCCTTGACAAGAGATAGCCGGGATGGTATATTTATAAAAATCAATCAGGGCCTTTAAGCCGAGCTCATGAGAAGCTGGCAAGGTAAAATAAAATGCACTACCTTATTTTAAATAATCATTACCCTTGGCAAGAAATGCCAGGGGTATTTTTTTGGCGCAGAAAGCACACCCCGCTCTATGGGGCGAGCGGGTGCGTCCTTTCTGGACAGCACACCGGCCGATCCGCCCACTAAGGGCGCACTTGGCAAACCTTTATGCCAAGGTGCAATAAGGCCGGGTGTTGATTGAATATGATCGAGAAAGCCAAGATATTAGATAAAGAGGCCATCAATAGAAGCCTGATGCGCATTGCCCACGAAATCGTAGAAAAAAATAAGGGCATTGGCGGTTTATGTTTAGTGGGGATTAGGAATCGCGGGGTGTACCTGGCGCAGCGCTTAGCAGGGTGCATTAAAAAAATTGAGAACCAGGAGGTCCCGGTGGGGATATTGGATATTACTTTATACCGCGACGACCTGACGCTGATTTCCAGCCAGCCGGTGGTGCATAAGACCGAAATAGATTTTGATATCCAGGATAAGGTATTAGTGCTAGTGGATGATGTATTGTATACCGGCAGGACAGTGCGGGCTGCGCTGGATGCGCTGATTGACTTTGGCCGGCCCCAGACTATCCAGCTGGCGGTGCTGGTTGACCGCGGCCACCGGGAATTGCCGGTGCGCGCGGATTTTGTGGGCAAGAATATACCGACCAGCCTTAAAGAAACTGTGGAGGTGCGCCTGGAAGAAACTGATGGCGCAGACGAAGTAGTGATTGTAGAAAAATCAAATGAAGACGCAATTTACGGAACAAAGTGAACGTAAATTGCTGTCTGAATTTGACCCAGCACTAATTTTATACAACGCTTTAGTTAGCTCATATGGGCTCATTGGTATCAACCCCTATGAGATAGAGATAAGGCTTTATAAAAATTAGTGCCGGGTTAATTCGCAGACGCCCTACGGGCTACAACTTACGTCGCCAGACGTAAGGATGCATGTTCCGTAAGTTGTCTGCTCATTAAAAATGACCTGGACACGCAAGGATTTATTAGGATTGGAAGACTTAAGTCAAGAGGAGATAGAGCTTATTTTATCCACGGCCGAGTCTTTCAAGGAAGTTTCTACCCGCGAGATTAAAAAGGTTCCGGCGCTGCGCGGCCAGACCGTGGTGAATTTGTTCTATGAGCCCTCTACGCGCACCCGCGTTTCTTTTGAAGTGGCGGCCAAGAGATTATCCGCGGATGTGATTAATATTACCGCCCAGGAGTCCAGCGTGCGTAAGGGCGAAACCTTGATTGATACCGGCAAAAATATTGAGGCCTTAAAAGCGGATATAGTGGTGATGCGCCACAGCGCCTCCGGCGCAGCGGCAATATTGGCGCGGCATTTAAATATCAGCGTAGTTAATGCCGGCGACGGCTGGCATGAGCACCCTACCCAGGCGCTTTTGGATATTTTTACCTTAAAAGAAAAATTAGGCCGGATCGCGGGCCTGAAGGTCAGCATTGTCGGCGATATCGCCCATTCGCGGGTGGCGCGTTCAAATATCTGGGGCCTGACTAAGCTGGGCGCGCAGGTTACAGTCTGCGCTCCGCGCATGCTTATCCCGCCGGCAATCGCGGAAATGGGCGCCAGGATTAGCTGTGATATAGATGAGGCCTTGAAAGAGGCGGACGCGGTCAATGTCCTGCGCATGCAGTTTGAGCGCGACGAGGAAGCGGCCTTTCCCGAAAAACTGGAATACTTTAAAAATTTCGGGATTACCGAAGAGAGATTGAAAAAAGCCAAAAAGAATATTGTGGTTATGCACCCCGGCCCGATCAACCGCGGCATTGAGATGTCCAGCCTGGTTGCCGACGGGGTAAATTCGGTAATTTTAGACCAGGTTACCAATGGCATTGCCGTCAGGATGGCAGTGCTTTTTCTGGTGAGCCAGGCGCGCGATGAAAAACGACAAAATACTGATTAAAAACGGCCGCGTCATTGACCCGGCCAATAACTTTGATGAAGTCGCGGATGTTTTAGTGGAAAACGGCAAGGTTTCCCGGGTGGACAAGAACCTTAACGGCAACAACGGCGAGGTTATTGACGCGCAGGCAAAGATTGTGCTGCCGGGGCTGGTAGATATGCACGTGCATTTGCGCGAGCCGGGCAGGGAAGATAAAGAAACAGTGGCCTCCGGTACCAGGGCGGCATTAAAAGGCGGGGTCACCAGCGTCCTGGCTATGCCGAATACCCAGCCGGCCATTGATTCCAGAGAGCATATTCTATTGCTAAAGGAGATTATTCAGCGTTCGGCCCAAGCGAATGTATTTATCTGCGGCAGCATTACCCGCGCGCGTTTAGGAGAGGAGCTGGCAGATATCGCTAAATTACAGAAAGAAGGCGCGCTGGCGATTACTGACGACGGCGCCTCGGTGGATGACTATGATTTAATGCTGGAGGCCTTAAAAAAGGCGCGGGATAATCACATTCCGGTTATCTGCCACAGCGAGGATAAGGCGCTCTCTGCGGCAGGAGTAGTGAATTTAGGCCTGACCTCTACCCGCCTGGGGCTAAGAGGGGTTTCCAAAGAGTCGGAATATAAAAGAGTGGCCAGGGATATTGAGCTGGCTGAGCGGGCAAAGGCTGCGGTGCATATTGCCCATGTCAGTTGCCGGGAATCCGTGGAGTTAATTGTCCAGGCCAAGGCCAAGGGGATTAAGGTTACTGCTGAGACTGCCCCGCATTATTTTGCCTTGAGCCAGGAGGCAGTGCTGGGCTATGATACAAATACCAAGGTTAATCCGCCCTTGAGGAGCAAAGATGATGTCGCGGCAATAAAACAGGGTTTAAAAGAGGGGATAATTGACGCGATTGCCTCTGACCATGCCCCGCACACGGAAAATGAAAAGGATATTGAATTTGAATGGGCGGAGTTCGGGAGTATCGGCTTAGAAACTGAATTGGCCGTTTCCGTCACAGAGTTAGTCCACGGCGGCATATTGGATTGGCCGGGCCTGGTAGAAAAAATGGCGCTGCATCCGGCGCGGATTTTGGGAATAAACAAAGGCACGCTCGGCGCGGGATGCGACGCTGATATTATTGTGGTGGCGCCGGATAAGGAATGGCTGGTAGAAAAACAGGGTTTTGTCA
>VGKK01000063.1 GCA_016867095.1 Candidatus Omnitrophota bacterium
ATTCCGCAAAGAGCGCTTTAAGACCGAGGATTTAATTGCGTTAAAGACCTTGAATGCGCAGATGGCGGATTTTATCAAGGCTTGCGTCTTGACCCGGAAAAATATTATTGTTTCCGGCGGTACGGGAAGCGGCAAGACTTCGCTGCTGAATATCCTTTCGGCTTTTATCCCCAATAGCGAGCGCATTGTTACTATTGAGGATGCCGCGGAATTGAAATTGAGCCAGGAGCACTGGGTGAGGCTGGAGTCCCGCCCGCCCAATATTGAGGGCAGGGGCGCGGTGACTATCAGGGACCTTTTCCGCAATACCTTAAGAATGAGGCCGGACCGGATTATTATCGGAGAATGCCGCGGCATTGAAACGCTGGATATGCTCCAGGCAATGAATACCGGCCACGACGGCTCAATGACCACGATTCACGCCAATTCCACCCATGATGTTTTAGCCAGGCTGGATTCCATGATTTTAATGTCAGGCGTGGAGCTTCCCATCAGGGCGATACGCGAAATGGTCGCCTCCGCCATAGATATGATCGTGCATACCGCCCGGCTTTCCGACGGCAGCCGCAAGGTCTTGCAGATAACCGAGCTGGTCGGCATGAAAGACGATATCCATATTGACCTGAGGGATATTTTCGCCTTTAAGCAGGTCGGTATTGACGGCCAGGGCAGCATCCTGGGCGATTTTACCCCTACCGGCTATATCCCTTCCTTTGTGGAAGAAATCCGGATAAAGGGCATCACCCTCCCCGAACACATCTTCAAAACCCCCTAAAGGCCAAGCAATGGGTATAGTGAATAAAACCAAAAATACTATTTTAGCCCAGGATGTTAGTATCGCTAATCGCCTTTTTAAAAGAATGAAAGGCTTATTGGGCAGAAAAGAGTTTAAGGCCGGCCAGGCCATTATCCTGGAGCCATGTAATTCCATACATACTTTTTTTATGCGCTTTCCCATAGATGTTTTGTTTGTAGATAAAAATAACCGCGTCATAAAAGTCAAGTCTTCTTTAAAGCCGTTTCGCCTCAGCCCCATATATTTTAATGCTGCCTTTGCCATTGAATTGCCTTCGGGCATGGCCGAGGCCACATCTACCAGTCAGGGCGATATTCTTCTTATAGGATAAGTTAGGCGCCAAACCATAGCCGCTTGCCGTCGGAAAGAGTGATTTCTCTTTCGTTTAAGCGGCGACAGGCGTATTCCAGCGCTTTAAGGTGGGTAAATCCCTGAGTAGGATGAAAGGTGATTAGGCCATATTCTTCTTGCGGCCGGAAATCCGCTTTCAGGGCGTAAAATTCTTCCTTAAGGATGGAGAAATCTTTTTTTTCATATGCCGGAGGAAGAAAGAAGCGTTTCATATACAAGTCCAATAATCCAAGATAGTTATCCAGTAGCTGCCTTAATTCAGAAGCAGTCTGTTTTAATTTCAGGCTCTCAAGCAGAAAAGAGGGCTGGGAGTCGGCTGTGTAAGTAAAAAGCTCCACTTTGCGGTTGAAATCCTGAAGTGTTTCTTCCAGGTTGGGCCACCGGCTAAGGTAGGCCTTTGCCAGGCATTCGGGAGTAGTTGTCCCCGCGGGCATATTGCTTAATATCACCAGGCGTATTTTTTCCGCAAGATTTGTCTTTAAGGTGCATCCGTAGAGGCTGACAGATTGGCTTTTATCCGACGCTGATAATTCCAGCTCTATCTCCGCGATATAGAAATCCCTTGCTTGCGTCCGGAGGGAAAAAGGTTTAAACTCCCCGATTTTTTTGACCCGGCGGTATTCGGTAAACTGCCAGGGCCACATTCCGAATATTAAAGGGCAGTTTCTATTGCGTTCTAAATAAAACCTCTCTATTTCCTCCAGTTTATTCCCGCAGAGGACCAGGTCGGTAATCTTTTTTGCCCGCCCCTCCAGGCCTAAAATAAAATTAAAGAATTCGGCGGTGGGCGTATCATATCCCGGCGCCATAAAAAGGACGAGAGGGGAATTTTTGTAAAAGGTTTTATTGATATAATCTTTGGCATTGTAGATACTGTTTATAAAATCAAAAGGTATATTAGGCACTGACCAGAGGGTATGCATTTGCGCGTCCAGGTAAGCGGTGTCTCCTTCAGAGAAAACAATTTTCAGGTGGCGTACCTCGGTTAGTATGCCATATAAAGCCCGTAAGATATCGCGGGCTATAGGTTCAGCCCCCTCCAGTTCTTTGAGGTAGGCGTTAGCTGGTTCTTGCGGCATCTCCAATAACGGGGCATAGAGTAAATACTCTATTTTATCCAGCAGGTTTTTATCGCTAAGCCTCTGGCGCCTTTTAATAGTTTCTTGAATATAGTAGGTGCCGCCAATCAAGTAATCCATGGCCTTCAGCAAAATTATGCCTGAAGAGAATATGGGTATAGGTGTTTCCAGGGGGAGTTCTGGCTGGATTTGAGTAGGCGCTTCGACAGGTGTTGGGGATGGAGTTGGCATAGGTAGAGACACTTGAGGTGTTACCACAGGTAATTCCAGCACAGGCTGGGCTGTGACGGCTGGCGCCGCGGGCTTTATTTTTTCTTGTCTTCGGCCTACCGGCAGGCTTAAGCCCGCCTCTTTAAAGAGCCAATTAATGCTTGATTTAGAGACTTTTACTTTAAAGTTTTCTTCTGCTAAAGAGGCTAACCCGCGGCAGCTTAAACGAGGATTATCTCGCTTCTTCTCTAAAATCCAACTCTTTATTTCCGGATTTAATTTATGAGTTATGCCCATACAAAACCCTCTTTTCAAGACAAGACCAGGTCTTGAATTTTTAGATTGGACATTCTTTTCACTCAAAATATACCATAAAAAATGTCCAATGTCAAGAAATCTTCAGATTGGACATTTTTTTTCGCAAAAAACTACTCAAACTGCGGTTAGGTTGAATTACCCCTAGTTTTGCTCTAAAAGCTAAGACTCGTTATGGTTGGTAGTGATTTGGGCTCCATTCAGGTTACGCGCAGGAGGTGATTTTAGAGGGGCATCTCGGCTTAGTGGCCGGAGTTGCTTTGCGCGTTGTTTCCGGCTTGAAATACGGGATTTTGTAGGGGGGAGGAAAGCGGTTTCTTTATTATATATAAATATTCTTGACAGGCGCAGGCAAAGATGTTATATTTTAAATGCAACACAAGGCGGCAACGAAAACGCAAGGCCGAAGGAGGTTCGGCCGCGCAAAGCCACGGGATGATGCTCGCCAAAAATTTATAATTTTACTGCTTGCGGGGTCAACCTCGTATAACGGGGTAAAAGCGAGAACATTAGCCGGGTTACCGAAAGCCGAGAGATTTTTGTAACTCGGTTTTTTATTTTGCCAGTTAATAATGAGTTTAAAAAAGAATTTAAAAAGAACAAAGTTTTTCGGGGATAAAACCAAAGGGGGTGAAAAAATGTTTGCGCGAAAGAAAGGCCAGTCAACTCTGGAGTACATCTTGATTTTCACCGCGATTATTGCCGGGATAATTTTTGCTGCCACGCAATTTGTCAAACCTAGAGTGCAAGGTTCTTTGGACCATGTTTCCCAAGAGATGCAGGATCAAGTAGGCAGAGTTAAATTTGGACAATAAGGAGGTGAGCCAAATGTTCAGGACAAAGTTAGGCAAAAAGGCCCAGACTACCGCGGAATACGCCATTCTCTTCGCCTTGGTTGTGGGCGCGGTAGTGGCCATGCAGATTTATGTCAAGCGCGGCATCCAGGGCAGGGTCAGGGACGTGGTTGACCATACGGGCTCAGGCGGAGAAGTAGCGGGACAGACCTTGGAATTCACCGCCAGCCAGTATGAGCCGTATTATACTCAATCCACGGCCTCTACCACACAGAGCTCCACCAGCACCGAACAGATGACAGCCGGCGGAGGCACTTCCAGAGACGCTACCTCGGATGTCACCGTAACCCGTGAAGCTACTGTTACCGCGGGCGAATAAAATATCGAGGGAGGTGAAGAAGATGTTTATCCGTTTGAACAAAGGGGCGCAGAGCACCTTGGAATATGCCGTGATCATCGCGGTGGTGGTAGCCGGGCTTGTGGCCATGCAGGTGTATATCAAGCGCGGTTTTCAGGGCAGATTAAGACAGGCATCCGATGATATCGGAGAGCAGTTTTCTCCGGGGAACACCACCGGTACGACCACAACCACCAGCAGCGTTACCTCTGAGGAGACCGTGACCGGAGGCGCGGCGCCGGTGACCACGACCTCGAGCACGCAGACCCAAACCCGCTCTGGCAATGAAAATGTGGCGGACTCTACCCAAGAAGATTGGGTAAAATAAAAAATAGCCGAGAAAATAAAGGAGAAAGGACAGGCAATGATTTTAGCCATTGCACTTTTATTGACCGGCGCTGCGGTTTATCTTTTGGCGCTGGTGGTAATTCCCCTGTTGGAAGAAAAGCGCAGGTCCTGGCAGGCAGAAAAGGAGCGCGTCATTGAGAAAAAGCTGGATAACATGTTTTCTCATGAGAAGAGCTCAAAAGACATAGTCAAGCTTTATTATATACTGCCTCCTCTTTTGGGCGTTTTGGGCTGGCTATTGCTTAAATCCGCGATATTGGCGTTAGCCGGCGCTTTCCTCGGCCTGTCCATTCCCAGCCTGATTTTAAAAATCAGGGACACAAAACGCAGGGATAAATTTAATCATCAGCTTCTTGACGCGATTATGATTCTTTCCAGCTCCTTGAAGGGCGGTTTGAGCCTATTGCAGGCATTAGAGGTTTTAGTGGAAGAGATGCCGGCTCCGATGAGCCAGGAAATAGGCCTGGTGGTGAACGAAAACCGCATGGGCATCCCCCTTGAAGACTGCCTCAAGAATTTAAACAAGAGAATGAACATAGAGGAGTTAAGCCTGGTGGTTAATTCCCTCTTGGTTGCCAGGGAGACAGGAGGCGATTTAATCAAGGTTTTTAATCGGCTTTGCATCACCATCCGCGACAACCGTAAACTAAAAGACAGCATCAAGACTTTAACCCTGCAAGGAAGATTGCAGGGTTTAATTATGTCGGCCCTGCCCTTTGTGTTTATTTGGTTTATCCTCAGCCATAACCGCCAGCATTTTGATTTTATGCTGAAGTCGGACGCCGGCAGGGCGCTATTAATTTTGGCGGTAGTTTTACAGGTGGTAGGGATGGTTTTAATCCGTAAGTTCAGCACCATTAAGACATAAAGAGGATAAGAAGATGAATATATTAATTTTAATTTATTTGTTTTTTGGCCTGGGGATAACGGCGATATTAGTAGGGATTCTGAGGCCGGCGGGATATAGCCCGGAGCGCATTAGGCTCTCTGAAGAGCAAAGCCAGCCCAGGAATATCAAGATACAGCCGTTTCTTGCCGGTATCTCTCCTATTACCCAAAGAATATTAGCGACATTCCACTTAGACCAGAAGATAAAAGACAAACTGGACGCGGCGCATACCAAGCTCGGCATCACCGAGTTCTTTAATCTAAAGTTAGCAGTGATGGCTTTGGCGGGTATTGCCGGAATTTTTATCATCGGAAAATTCGATCCCCTGGTGTTTTTAGGGGGTTTAGGCATAGGTTATGTAATCCCTGAGCTATGGCTGAACAGGAAAATAGCCAAGCGTAAATATGAAATTGTCAGGGTCCTTCCTGAGACAGTGGATTTACTGGGCTTATGCGTGGAGGCGGGTTTGGATTTTACCGCCGCGGTCAGGTGGGTGGTAGAGAAAATCCCCGCTAATCCTATGATTGAAGAATTAAGTTTTATCTTAGAGGAGATTAGGTGGGGAAAGTCCCGCACCCAGGCTTTAAAAGATATGTCCAGGAGGCTGAATATCTCCGAAATCACTTCTTTTGTCCAGACGCTGGTGCAGGCAGAGAGGATGGGTACCCCGGTAGCCGAGGCCTTTATGATACTCTCAGAAGACAGCCGCTTGCAGCGTTTCCATCGCGGAGAAAGAATCGCCTTGCAGGCGCCGATAAAGATTTTAATCCCCTTAATCTTTTGCATATTGCCGGTGATTACCATTGTTATCGGCGGCCCGATATTGCTGCAGTTTATGCAGGGCAAGTTGTTTTAAGAGGCGCGTTATGAAGACCGATAAGTTTATTAAACAAAGAGGCCAGGTCAGTATGGAGTATGCGATAATTTTCGCCGTAATTCTGGCCGCGATATTTGCCACGGGGATAATAGATAAGACGCGCAGCAGCTTCAAGACATATTTTACCAAGGCCAGCAACACCATGGCCGTGATCAGCCAGGGTGCGCAGGCAGGGACATCCGGCAGGGAAAAGGCAGGCGGCGGAGAAGTGGCGCAGGGCATGGAAGCTTCTATAGCGGATGACGCCTCGCAGGGCGCTGCGCAGGGAGCGCAGAGCGGTGATTATGCCGGTGAAATGGCTAAAGTCGGCGATATGGTCAGCGACGCCAAGGGGAAATTGGCGGATCTTGAAGATACCTACAGTAAAAAGAAAGCTGCCTATGATAAGATACGGGCGATCCCCATCACCGGTTGGTTCATGCCGGAGTTTGATAAAACGCGCGAGGGGAAATTGCT
>VGKK01000064.1 GCA_016867095.1 Candidatus Omnitrophota bacterium
TTTCTGCTTTCTCCAGGCCCTTGATGGAATGTATCATCGCCAGCTGCACATCTTCCGGCAGGCTGGTAGATAAACCATTCGGATAGATTTCGTTAGCCTCTAAACCTTGCGGCTCCAGAAAAATCTGATGCCTTTCTTTGCCGCTGAATTTGACCACCTTATCTTCTACCGAAGGGCAGTATCTTACGCCGGAGGCCTTGATGACGCCGGTATAAAGCGGAGAACGATCCAGGTTATCCAGGATAATCCGGTGCGTTTCCTTATTAGTATAGGTAATATGGCAAGGAATCTGTTTCTGCGCCAACCCTGCCGTGGAAAAAGAAAACGGCCGCGGCAGGACGTCGCCCTCTTGAAGAGTAGCCTGGGAAAAATCTATCGTATTTTTATCCAGGCGCGGGCAGGTGCCGGTCTTAAACCGCAACAGCCTAAAGCCCAATGCCTTTAAGTTTCCGGCCAGGCCAATGCTTGCCGGCTCGCCCAGCCTCCCGCCGCTGGAATGTTTCAGGCCCAGATGCATTAAACCGTCCAGAAAAGTCCCCGGGCAGATAATCACGCAAGCTGAACGGAGCTCCTCTTTTTTATCCGTGATAACGCCGGTGACGATATCCGCCTTAACGATTAATTCCTTTACCTCGGCCTGCGCTATAAAGAGATTATCCTGCCTAGCGGTTAACCGGCGCATATAATCCTGGTATCTAAACATATCTATCTGCGCGCGCGAAGACTGGACTGCCGCTCCCTTAGAGGCATTCAGCATGCGGTATTGTATGGCGCAGGCATCTGCGGCTTTAGCCATCTGGCCGCCCAAGGCGTCAATTTCCTTTACCAGCTGGCCTTTGCCTACGCCGCCGATTGCCGGGTTGCAGCTCATTTTGCCGATAGTATCCCGGCTTAAGGTCACTAGGAGCGTCCGGCAACCCATCCGGCTGGCTGCCAGGCCGGCTTCAATTCCCGCGTGCCCGCCACCAATTACTATCACATCATAGTCGTTCATACAAGTCATCCCGGATCACCAAGTCACCATGTCACCACGTCACCCGATACTGGTGACCTTGTGACTTTGTGACCTGGTGACCAATTATCTAAGTTTATTATACTAGTCTCTCGCGGAATTTACAAGGAGGGGCATAATGTCAGTGCCGCAGATTTCGCCGATTGAGCCGCGCGCGGCCGCCTTTTCCGAGAAACTCATTGAGCCGTCGGCAGGGATATTACCGCCGTAAATCACGAGGGGCACCGGATCAGACGAATGCGCCTTAATCGCGCAGGCTGTGGAATGGTCCGCGGTCACCGCGATAATGGTACCTGCGGTATCCAACTTGGGCAGGAGGCTGGCAAAGAAAAACTTGTCAATCGCCTCAATAATTTCTTTCTTCTTGTTAAAATTCCCGTCGTGCGCCGGCTCATCCGGGCCCTTGATATGCACGTAGATGCCGTCGTATTTGGCGATTGAATCTAAGGCGACCTTGGCCCAGACCGGATAATCCACGTCCAAATGGCCGCTGGCCTTGGGCACCTCAATAATCTGCATACCGGTCAAAAGCGCGATGCCTCTTTCCACGGGCATCTCCACAAATGAACCGAACCTTATATTATAGAGGCTGTCTATCTTGGGAAATTCAGGCAGGCGGTCTCCGGCATCCCGCGATAAAATAACATTGCCGGCCATTTTACCCTCGGCAATCCTTTTTTTATTGACCGCGGAATCATTTAAAACCTTGTGAGATTTTTCGGTGAATTCGTTAAGCAGGCTGGCTGCCTCTTTGGCCGCGCCGGCTTCTTCATACCCCGGCATAGGCTGGGACAACATCACCAGATTTTCAAATTTCTCCTTAGCCAGGCCGAATACGCCCTGGCGGTCATAGGCCGGGTCGGTATTGGTAATCCAGGCGGATAATTTAGAACGTATCCCCCTGATAACCAGAACCCCGCGGTGGCCGATGGTATTCTTAAATTCAAAGGTAGCGCCGGACAAGGTAACCTTTGTGTTTATTTCTTTAGCCAAGGCCGTGGCCTCGGCAGTAGTTAAATTCCTTCCTACCCGGCGGTCTTTAATGGTCTTTGCGTCGGCGTCAACCGTGGCAAAATTGACGCGTAAGGCCAGGTCTCCTTCTTTAATATCTAAACCTTCGGCAAAAGCCTCTAAGGGGCCCCTGCCGGTATAATATTTATGCGCGTCATAACCCAAAAGGCTGATTACCGCGATATCCGACTCCGGGGCAATGCCCTTTTTTACCGGATAAACCAGGCCGGTCCTGCCTTTCTGCGCCAGGCGGTCCATATTCGGCGTCATTGCCGCCTCCAATGGAGTTTTATTGCCTAATTCCTTTATCGGCAGGTCGCCTAAGCCGTCAAGCACGATGTATAATATTTTTTTCATATTAGCACTTGGAAAATCCGCAGGCATGGCACTTCTGACAGCCTTCTTCGTGGCGCAGCGCCCCGCCGCAATCCGGACAGACGCCCACAATATCGCCGCGGTCATCGGCCTCAGAAATAACCGGTTCATCCTCGTGAGAATGTTTCATCGCCACAGTTGCCGCCTCTGCCGCGGCCTTAAGCGGCTGCTCGCCGGCAGCCAGCCTTCTTTCAATCACCCGGGCAATAGCGTCGGCGCAGGAGAAAATGCGCTGGCCTTTTTCCCAGGAGGGGCTGGGGCAACGGATATTGCGCAGCTGCTCAATAATAGACTTTACCTCTATCTCGGAACGAAAGGCCAAAGACACCAGCCTGCCGATGGCCTCCAGTTGCGACGCGGCGCATCCGCCGGCCTTGCCCATCTGGGTAAAAAGTTCAAAGGGCTTGCCCTGCTCATCCACATTTATCGTCACATAAAGATTCCCGCAGCCGGTGGCGACCTTGGTAGTGGTGCCGATAATCACTTCCGGCCGGGGGCGCGGGGCGATTTCCTTCTTAAAATCCTGCGCCCTGGCATCCTGTTTCTCCTGGGGCTTGCCGACATTTAAAACCTGCTCCTCGCGGCTCCGGTCGCGATAGATAGTAATGCCCTTGCATCCCAATTCATAAGCCAAAAGATAGGCCTTCCTTACCTCTTCAACCGCGGCCTCATTAGGAAAATTTATCGTCTTGGAGGTGGCATTATGCACATACTTTTGAAACGCCGCCTGCATGCGCACGTGCCATTCCGGAGTAATATCATGCGCGGTAACAAATACCCGCTTTACATCTTCGGGTATGCCTTCAATATCCTGGAGTGAAGATTTTTCGGCAATCTTCTCCATCAATTCCCGGCTGTAAAATCCCCTTTCCCTGGCAACTTCCTCAAACAAAGGGTCCACTTCTACCAATTTATCGTTATCCATGACATTGCGATAATAAGAGATGGCAAATAAAGGCTCAACCCCCGAGGAAGACGGCCCGGCGATAATACTGATGGTGCCGGTGGGGGCAATGGTGGTTAAGGTGGCGTTGCGCAGCTTTAAGCTGTTTTCCTTCCGGTCATAAATACTGCCTTTAAACGCCGGGAATGTCCCCTTATGTTTACCTAACTCCAGAGATTCCCTGGTGGCCTCCTCCAGGATAAAAGACATCGCCTTTTCAGCCAGGGCCACGGCCTCGTCGCTGTTATAAGGCGTATTCAAACGGATTAATAAGCTCGCCCAGCCCATTACCCCTAAGCCGATTTTGCGCGTAAGCTTAGTTGCCTTTTCAATCTGCGGCAGGGGAAATTTATTCACGTCAATAAGGTTATCCAGAAAATGCACGGCGAGGCGGACTACTTCTTTTAATCTGCCCCAGTCAATTTCATAACGGCCGTTAACCTGGCGGCACATCATCGCTAAATTTATTGAACCCAGGTCGCAACTCTCATAGGGCAAAATAGGCTGTTCGCCGCAATTATGCGCCACAAAACCATTTGCGTCAAAATAATTCAATCCGGGAATCTGGGTATCGTAAACTTCCTCCATACCATCAAAAGCTATATCTTCTATTGTTACGGCAAAGAAATCTCTATTAACCGTCCTTTTATAACTTTTTATAATCTTCTCTAATCTTGCCTGCTTATCCCTATCCTCAAACCCAATCCTCCGGGCAAACTTAAGGATACTCTCATTAGAAATAACTAACTCATGCTGGGCGCGGATATTATACTGCGCATAACCACCTTTACCGTCGGGAAGAGCATGAACCCCTTCTTTCCTTCTGAAGGTATAAATCTTCGAATATATACCTAATCTAAAAAGAACTCTCTGGGCCGCCTGAAGAATAGAAAGATTACTCTGGGCCAATCGCACAGAAGAGCCTTTTTCTGGATTCACCAGTACCGTACCGTCTGTATCAAATAAGCCCCTTAGTAACCCCCTGCAAAAATCCGCAGAGCACCCTTCTATTTGTTCATTAATATCTTTCTCCCTCTGTTTTAAGCCTAAACCGAAAGCAAAATCGCTTAAAGACGCCAGTGCTAATCTGAATTCGTTCCTTTCCTTAATCTCTACCCAACCGGAAAAATCACTGCGATGTTTAAATCCATCCAGCGAATTCATAACTGCCGCTCTTACATCCTCACAACCCTGCGTTCTGCCCCAAGAAGCCAAAACCGCGCTATTGCTCTTAATAGTTCCATCGCCTATCAATAAACCTATTAAATACCCTTCCTTAAAACTATACCTGCCCTTCCAGTTCGCCTGACCATGATTATTAATAACTACCTGATCTCCAGCTTCCAATCTGCCTGCCTCTATCCATTCGGTTTCAATGCGATATCTCGTTCTTTTTTTAATTCTCATTAAAGGATGGTTTAAAGTCAGTCGTATCTGCGGCCCCTCCTTGGTCGTAAGTCCATAAATAGGTTTGACGCCGGTAGTAAAAAATCCTGCCTCTCCGCTCTTCCAGCGTTTTCCATTAACCAAAGCAATAAATTCTTTACCTATAAGACTCTTAACTTGGCAAGGCCCGCCTTCGGTCATAGTCCAGGTATCCGCGGTAATACACGGATTGGTAGATTCAATTTTGCCTAATTTCGGCGTAGGGTTGCCTTGATTAATCCGGTCAATAAAAATAATTCCCGGTTCGCCATTCTTGTGCGCCTGCTTAACGATTAAATCAAAAACCTCTCTGCTGTTAAGCTGCCGTACCACCTTTTGCGTGTGCGGGTCAATTAAATCGTAATCCTCGCCTTTTTCCAGCTTTTGCATAAACTCGTCGGTGATAGCGACGGAAATATTAAAATTGGTAATCTGTTTATCGCTTTCCTTGCAAGTGATAAACTCCAAAATGTCCGGATGGTCCACGCGCAAAATGCCCATATTGGCGCCGCGCCGGGTACCGCCTTGTTTAACAGCCTCAGTTGCCGCGTCATAGACCTTCATAAAGGAAACCGGGCCAGAGGCAATGCCGCCGGTAGTCCTGACTACCGCGTTCTTCGGCCGCAAGCGCGAAAAGGAAAATCCAGTGCCTCCTCCCGACTGGTGGATTAAAGAGGTAACCTTGAGCGTCTCAAATATTGACTGCATGGAATCTTCAATGGGCAAAGTAAAACAGTTATGAACAGCAACCATATTTGCACAATAAGAATGGTCTTCTTCTACTTCAAGATTATACACGGTACCGCCATAATCTTCTTCTGTAATCTCAATTATGGGAGTAAAAATTCTGCTGTCATGAATAATTTCTCGCCTAAACTCAATACCGTTATGAGGAAAACTCTTTTCTAGAAATTCATTTATTAATTTAGTCCCCTGTATTCCGCTAACCTGACATTTTACCGGCTGTACCCTGCCTATCTTAGGCATTGAACAAAAATTAAGCGAAGTAAAAATTCCTGCTCTTGCTAATATCTGCCAAGCAGAATAAACAAGTTGCGTATTGCACATAACCAATTGCGTAGAAAAGTTATTTCCATTTTTAAAAGTGCAGCTGTCTCCTCTAAACATGCCGCTAAGTAAACCTTTTTGCTTATCTTTTGGCAAAAGAACAATCCATTGAGGAATTTCTTTTATATTATAACCTGTACCAAAGAGTTTTATAAAAAACTGTGCTAATGCCTTGGAATGGAACCTTATAGAAATCCACTTTCGATCACTATTATTTGTTTCTTCTATATGGCTAGATATACCAAATTTATTTTCAACTATATTTAAAACATCCTCGCCATAATGTCTTTCTTGAATAGAAAAGACAAAACGCAAGCTCCTATTTTCGCTAACACATCCCTCAGAAAGATAATAGCCGAATAAACGTAACAAATCTTCATCCACTGCTATGACATTCTTAATTGGCTTAACCTGCTTGGAAATCTCACCTGACCTGTTTCTATTTTGAGTGTGAAGACTTCCGTCCTTGCGGACATAAGTTCTAATATCTTCGTTTTTCTCGTATAGGTATCCATTTTTTTCTATAATATTTTCGTCTTTAATAAAATCTGTGATGGAAATGATATCAACATCCATAATTTCTTCGGGAAAAGC
>VGKK01000065.1 GCA_016867095.1 Candidatus Omnitrophota bacterium
CTGGGCTACTTACGCCATGCTTTTGGCGGTGGTCAGCCCTTTGGCGATGTTATTCAGCAATTATTTATTTAAGGGGGCGGTCATCGGTTTTAACCTGCCTAGGATAACCGGCGTCTTGTTCAGTTTGACGAACATCACGGTTTTATTGTGGATGATTTTGAGCCTGAGCCTCATGCCGCCCAAGCCCAAGGACGTAAAGTTCAGGGCGCGCATAAAAATAGTGACACAATGGCTGTTTATGCCCCTGGTGATGATTGCTATCGGCTCTACGCCTGCCCTGGATGCCCAGACCAGGCTTGCCCTCGGCAAATACATGGCCTTTAGCTATACCGAGAAAAAGAGGAAATAAGGGATGGCGGTCTATTCATGAAGATAAAACTGAATTTATCCGCCGGCATCGCGCAGCTGGAGGAAAGGTTGGCCGAGGCCATGGCGCGGGCAAAGAAACACCGCGCAGAGCTGATTGAAATATCTTACGGCACGCGCGAGGGCGAAACCAAAAGGCGCATCCTGAATTTCCTGATGAAAAAAGAATACCGCGGCCTTTACAGCCGGCTGGTAAAGTCAAAAGAGGGCTGGGGCAGGATTTTTATCCACTTCAGGTGGCGATAAAATAAATTCTTGCATTTTTTTAAATTAGTGTATAATTATAGGTATGAAGAATATCCAGGTCTGCGATACCGAAGAAGCGTTTAAGGGCCAGCTTGAAGCAGCGACGAAGAAAAAGGCCCCTTTCGGGTATGAATTATTGCTTGACCTTTATGACTGCAAGCCCGGCGCCTGCGACGATTTATCCCTTTGCTATAAATTCCTGGATGAAGTGGTGGATTACCTGGAAATGGAAAAACAGGCGCCGCCGAATATCTTTTTTACCGACGGCAAGCGTTTCCCGGACAAGGCCGGGCTTTCCGGATGGGCGCCGCTGGTGGACAGCTCGGTGGTCATTCATACCTTAAGCCCCAGGAATTATATCAGTATTGATATTTACTGCTGCAATGAATTTGACGTGGAAAAGGCCAAGGCCTTTTCCAGCCGGTTTTTCTCTCCCAAACGCCTGGATGCCCAGTTTGTCCTGCGCGGCATTGATTATTATAAATAAGAAATAGCGGTCACTACTTTGTTTATCGTGGATTCAGGCGTGGAGGCCCCCGCGGTTATTCCTACCGTATCTAACGTATCTAATCCTTTAAACCAATCCTTCTTTAAATCCCTGCTGGATTGAATCCAATGGGTATTTTTATTCAGGGCCCGGGATATCTGGTATAGCCTTTTGGTGTTAGCGCTGGTTTTGGAGCCGATAATAATCATCGCCTGATTGAGGCGCGGCATAATTTTTATCTCCGCCTGTTTTATCCGGGTCGGCAGGCAGACGGTATTAAAGAATTTAAATTCCTTAATCTTTGCCTTGAGCCGGGCGGCTATGGCTACGGCCATTTCCAGGTCCTGGGTTGACTGCACCAGCGCCGCGACCTTTTTTAGTTTCAGGATTTTTTTAAAGCCGATGCGTCGCGGGCTGTCTATTACTATCGCCTTATTTTTTAACTGGCCGCTGATGCCGTGGACCTCGTTGTGCTTTTTGTCTCCGATAACAATAATCCGGTAGCCCTTTTTTTCCATATCTTTGGCTATTTTATGGATTTGCCGGACCTTCGGGCAGGTAGCGTCTACAATCCTGTAGCCGTATTTACGCGCCTGCCGGAATATCCTTGCCGGCGCTCCGTGCGCCCGGATTAAAAGAATTTTATTCCTGCCGTTACCGAGCCTTTTGATTTTCTTGATCCCGCGTTTTTCTATCTGCCTGACTGCCTCTTCATTATGCACGATATCGCCGAGCATATAGACCGGCTCTCCGGAAGCGGCGGTTTCCCGGGCAATATCCAGGGCGCGCTTTACCCCGAAGCAGAAACCCGCGGATTTAGCTAAATGGATTTTCATAATTCATATTATACCTCTAATCAGGCGGCCAAGGCAAGGCCTTGTTGCCTCTATAAATTTTTGGTTGAATAGAGGGAAAAATTTTGCTATCATATACTACTATGTTGCCTAATCCTAAACTTAAAGAAGTAGCGCTTAAGGACTACCTTAAGGTGGTGAAAAAGCGGCTCTGGTTGGTCATCAGCCTGGCGGTGATTATCCCCCTGGCGGTTGCGGTCTATATTTTTCAGGCTCCGCCGGTGTACCGCTCCAGCGCGAGCGTCCTGGTAAAGGCCGCGCCGGGTAAATTTGAAAATCCGGCTGCGCGGGCCCTGGCAGAGAGCGTATTTGGCGCCCTGGATTTAAAGAGGGACCCGGATTTCCATAAGGTCAAAGACCCCGTGGCCAAGCTCCAGCATCAGATTAAGATTGAGCACTTTAAGGAGAGCGGGATTATTTTAGTGCAGGTGGAAGATACGCAGGCCTACCGGGCGGCGATTATTGCTAATGCCTGGGCTAAGGTATATAGCGGGCAAAACAATGCCGTTATCGTAGATGCGGCTAAGCCGCTCCCCGCGCCTATCAGGCCGCAAAAGGCAAAGAGCATAATCCTGGCAATTCTATTTTCTTTAATCGGCGCGATCGGCCTGGCTTTTCTCTGGGAGTACCTGGATTGCAGCATCCGTACCGCCGAAGAAATCACTCTCTACCTTAATTTGCCTTTTTTGGGTTATATACCCGCGATTCAAGATAAACTTCATCCGGAAGAGAAAAATTTAATCTGCCACGAGAGCCCCGAGTCCAACATCGCCGAATCTTTTCGCGCCGTGCGCACCGCCATGCTTTTTGCTTCTTCCCAGGATAAACCCTTAAAGACTATCGTGGTTACTTCGCCTGTTGGCAGGGAGGGAAAAAGTTTTGTCGCCGCTAATTTGGCGATTATCTTTTCCCATGCCAACGAGCGCGTGGCCTTATTGGAGCTGGCCAGGCCCAATTCGTCAGTATCCAGGACTTTTAATCTGGAGGAGAAACCAGGGGAAACTATTAAGCCTACTTTTGTCAGTAATCTTACTTTGGTTAGCCCGGGCGAGGTTCTTTCCGCGGATAAGGCGCGCTTACTGCTGGAAGAGTTAAAATCCAAGTTTGAGCGGATTATTATAGACGCCCCCGCGATATTAAAGGCGCAAGACTTGTCTTCGTTACTCAATGCCGGGGATGGAGTGGTCCTAGTAATCAGGGGCGCGCGCACTTGTTTAAGGGCGGCGCTGGCGGCAAAGGAGAAAATCTTTGGCGCCAAGGCCAGGATTATCGGCGCGGTATTGAATAATATTGAAGCGGGAAAAGAAGATGGATATTATTATAAACAAGTTAAACAGCGGGAACTCAAGAACAAAGAAGCCTGATGGCCCCGCGAATCCATTGGTTAAATTTACCCTGGAAGGAGGGAATAAGAGATGTGGTTTTTAAAATTAAGGATGTGGCTTTTATTGGCGGTGTTATTCGCGATAGTCTACGCGGTGATATCCTGGGTAAGTTATGCCGCGGGAATAAGTAATTTCTATTTTTATCTCGGGTTATCTTTGGTGCTGATGTTTATTCAGTATCTGGCGGGGCCGAAGCTGGTGGAGTGGACAATGCGGGTGAAATATGTCAAGAGAGAGGATTATCCGCAGCTGTACCAGATGGTGGAGAGTTTAGCGAACCGGGCGAATATCCCCGTGCCCCGGATAGGCGTGGCGCAAATCGCGCTTCCGAATGCCTTTGCCTTTGGCCGGACAGTCAGAGACGGCCGGATTTGCGTGACAGAAGGGATCCTGAAATTATTAAACGAAGATGAATTAAGGGCGGTCCTGGGCCATGAATTAAGCCATTTAAAGAACCGCGATGTCCTGACCATCACGCTGCTGTCGGTGATTCCGATGGTGATGTACCGCATTGCCTGGCAATTTTTATTTTATGGGCGCCGGCGCGACTCAAAAGGCGGCAGCACCGCGCTGGTCGGGTTAGCGGCGTTTTTATTCTATTTTATCACTAACCTGCTGGTGCTTTATGCCTCGCGCATCAGGGAGTATTTTGCCGACCGCGGCTCCGTGCTTTTGGGCAACCAGCCTTCGAGCCTGGCCTCCAGCCTTTATAAACTGGCATACGGGGCGGCGCGCACCAATAAAGAGTCTTTGAAGGAAGTGGAAGGCCTGAAGGCGTTCTTTGTGAACGACCCTTCGCAGGCGTTAAATGAAATCAGGGAATTAAAGTCGCTGGATTTGGATAAAAGCGGCACTATTGACGCCTCTGAACTGGAGCGGTTAAGGACAAAGGCCGTACATTTAGGTTTCGGAGATAAATTGTTGGAGGCGTTAAGCACGCACCCGAATATGCTAAAGCGCATCAAGCAGCTTTCCACCTATTAAGTAAAACTGAATTTAATGACAAGACTATGGAATTAAATGAGATAATCCAACAAAGAAAGGCAAAATCCGCGGCGCTTGAGGCAAAAGGCGTAACTTTATACCCCAGCCAGGTGCCTGCGCATCTGGATATCTGCCAAGTACTTAGTGATTTTCAAGAGGGCAAAAAGGTAAGCCTTTGCGGCCGGATTATGGCCAAGCGTTCCCACGGCAAGGCGACCTTTATGGACATAAGGGATTCCACCGGAAAAATCCAGCTTTATCTTAAGGAGGATTTTATCGGCAAGGAGAATTTTTCCTTGCTGGAAAATTTAGATATCGCCGATATTATCAGCGCGCAGGGCGAACTTTTTAAGACGCACACGCAGGAGCCGAGCCTTAAGGTGGAGGAATGCCTGCTTTTAGCCAAGGCCCTGCGGCCCCTGCCGGAGAAGTGGCACGGCTTAAAAGATATAGACCTGCGTTACCGCCAGCGCTATTTAGACCTAGTTTCTAATGAAGAGGTCAGGAAGGTATTTTTGCTGCGCGCGCGGGCCATTAAAGCCATACGCAATTTTCTGGATGAACGGGGATTCCTGGAAGTAGAGACGCCGATGATGCATTATATCCCCGGCGGAGCAGCCGGCCGGCCGTTTAAGACGCACCATAATGAATACGATTTGGATTTATATTTAAGGATAGCCCCGGAACTTTATTTAAAACGCCTTTTAGTGGGCGGGCTCGGCCGGGTCTATGAGATTAACCGCTCTTTCCGCAACGAGGGCGTATCCACACGGCATAATCCGGAATTTACCATGCTGGAGGCTTATTGCGCCTATGCCAATTATGAAGAGATGATGCGCCTGGCTGAGGAGCTGATTGTTTTCGTCAGCCGCGAGGTTTTGGGCGAGGTTAGCTTTGATTACCAGGCCAAGCGCGTGGATTTGACCCAGCCCTGGAAGCGGATTTCCTTTGCCGGGTTAGTCAAAGAGAAGTTTGATATTTCCCCCGCTGATGAGGCCGAGGTTATGCTTGAGAAATTAAAGGCAAAAGGTTTTGCCAAGGACGCCGCGCGCCTGAGCCGTTCGCAGATCAGTAAGCTTATGGAAGATATTCTGGCAGAAGGCTTGAGCGCGAACCCCACGTTCGTGACGGATTATTTTACAAATCTCTGCCCCTTGGCCAAGGCCAGAAAAAATAATTCCCTGATTTCCGAACGCTTTGAGCTGTACATCGGCGGGATAGAGGTAGGCAATGCCTATACGGAGTTAAACGACCCTCTGGAGCAGAAAAAACGTTTTGAAGAAGAGCTCCGGGAATTAAATAAGGACGAGAAAAAGACGCTGGATGAAGATTATGTCTTGGCGCTGGAGCATGGCCTGCCGCCGGCAGGCGGTTTGGGCATCGGCATAGACAGGCTGATTATGCTCCTGGCTAATCAGGCTTCCATCAGGGATGTGATTTTATTTCCATTATTGCGGCCTGAAAAAACTGTGTAATGTGTAAACCCCGTTAGGCCCCGACCTAAAGGCCGGGGCTTTCTGGGTCTAACGGGGTAAAGTGTAACGTGTAATGTGGGTGTAACGCAAAAGATTGTGTAATGGAAATACAAAAAAAACAAAGCATTTACATTACACAGAAAGAATTATGAAGGCAGAGTTATTTATTAGCTGGCGGTATTTAATGACTAAAAGAAAAGAGAAATTCATCTCTTTAATCAGCGTGATTTCTATCTTGGGCGTGGCCATCGGCGTGGCCGCGCTGATTGTGGTCATCGCGGTGATGACGGGTTTTGACCAGGACCTGCGCGATAAAATCGTGGGCAATTATTCGCACCTGACCTTGACGATCTTTAAGCCGATAGGTAACGCCGAATACGCTGAGATTTTAAAAAAGCTTACGGCTAACCCGCACGTAAAAGATATCAGCCCGTATATCCAGGGCCAGGTTTTAGTCAAGGAGCAGGATAAATTTTTCGCCGTGGGGTTAAGAGGCATAGAGCCCGCCCTGGAAAGCCGGGTGACCAAGATAAAGCAGTATATCATT
>VGKK01000066.1 GCA_016867095.1 Candidatus Omnitrophota bacterium
AAGGCACGCCTAAGGCCGGGGATGACGCCGGAGCGCTGAAGGTGATAAAGTTAAGCGAGATTAAAGATTTGGATTTTGCTTTTGACCATAAACAAATCATTCAGGATTACCTAAAAACTAAAGCATAATTGAAAAAATTATTTATACCTTGCCCGGGACTATTATTCCTTGCCCTTTTTTTCTGCGGCTGCGCTAATACACCATTCCCAAAAGTTTGCCTCAAAAGTGTTTGCTTTAAAGTAGAGGTTGCCGATTCTCCGGCCGAGAGAGAAAGGGGTTTAATGTTTAGAAAGGGCCTGGCCGAAGACGAGGGTATGCTTTTTATCTTTGATAAAGAGGAGAGGCATAATTTCTGGATGAAGAATATGGAATTTGCCTTAGATATAATTTGGGTTGGCCGCGACAGGAGAATAGTGGATATCCATCAAAACGTGCCGCCCTGCAGGGATGAATGCCCGGGCATCAGCCCGCGCGCCCAGGCCGGGTTTGTTTTAGAGGTAAATGCCGGCTTTGTCAGGAAGAACCATATCAGGATAGGGGATAGCCTGACCTTGACAGGGATATAAAAATATGTTATATTCTATATACAGTTAGCATTTTGATAATTTGGTGAGTTTTTCATTGAAAAAGGCAAACTAAGGGTAACCTTGGGGCGCAAAGCTACCTGTCCGTGCATCGCGGATAGAGGGGCTGCCAATGCAGAGAACCTCAAAAGCGCCTTTTTGAGGTTTTTTTATTGCCCTTAAGGTTATTTTTGGTTGGCCTTAAGGAGGTGCAGGATGAGACGCGTTGGACGTAGGCATCAGAGGAGACACAAAAGGCACTACAGGAGACACCTGGGGTTTTTCGGGATGTTGAAGCGTTATTTAGATATGCTGGCAAGTTAAGTGGAGGCGGAAAAATGAGGCGTATACACCGAAAAATACACAGAAGATTAAGAAGGCACCACAGGAGAGCCGTGAATTTTCTAGAGGCAATGCGGCTTTACGGCGGCATGCCGGTGGGTACTTAGTTTTAACCCTCCCGCAATTGCTTCTCAGCGTCAATGATATCACGGTTAATCACCCGGATAGTTTCTTTGATTTTTTCCTTTAAGATAAGCGAGGCCACCTTGGCCTCGTTTATTTCTCTGAGTATCTGCATCGCCATCCTGAAGTAGCGCACCACCTCGCCTTCATCAGTATCCGTAAATTGCAGGGTTTTGGAAAAATTTGTCCCCCGCAGCCAGGCCTCCATAGCCGAGCTTAAGTGAAAATAGGGCGGCTTGCTAAAAGGATAAATCCTGTATCTTTGTTCTTTATGTTTTATCCCGGCATAGAGCTCTTCGCAGGCTGTCTTTAGCTTGCGGATATTTTTAGAAAGCCCGGCCAGGCGCTGGTTTTTTCTCGGCTCAAAGACTATTGCCGCAGCCATCACCCCTAAACCAAATTCATCCAATTGCTCCAGAATATTGTGCTCATACAATTCAGCCAGGATTAATTCGTAGCCATAGACGCTTTTGGCGAATTGGCCTTTTTGGGTCAGGCCGTCTTTATAGATATAACCTGAATCCTTGAGGATTTTTAATTTAGCCTCCAGCAGCTTGAGCGCTTCCCTTTGTTCGTGTTTGTGGGATTGAAAATAATGCAGCGACAAGGGGTAAATCCTGAAAAGCCCGTCTTTATATTTTTCATACAAATTAAGCACCGTGGCATAGGCGGTATTGAGCTGGCTTTTGACTTCTTCGGGCTTGCCGTAGATAATGCGTTTTAAGTCTTCGTAATTTATCCGCTGTAAATTGATGCGGCAATAGACAAAGCCTTCCTTATCTATCCCGCGCCTGCCGGCGCGGCCGGCCATTTGATAAAAGTCGCGGGTCTTCAGGTTCCTGACATAACGGCCGTAGAATTTCCTTAATGCGTCAAAGATGACCGTGCGGCTGGGCATATTTATGCCCAGGGCAAAGGTTTCCGTGGTAAAAATCACCTTTAAGAGCCGGCTGGTAAATAATCTTTCCACGACTTCCTTGAGCGTCGGCAGCATTCCGGCATGATGATAGGCAATACCTTTTTTAATGAGCGGGTACAAAACCCGCGCGGACTGCTCGTGTTTTAAATCAAAACGCTCCAGCAGGGATTCGTAGAGGCTGGTGATTTGCGCGCTTTCCTTGGCGCTCAGGAAATCATAGCTGTACAATTCAAAGGCCAGGTCTTCTGCCCGCTTTCGGCCAAAGACAAAATAGATGCAGGGCAAGCCCTCTTTTTGGCGGATATAATTTATGAGGCTGTGCAGCCTGTTCGGCCGGCCGTGCCCGCCACGCCGTATATTATTCAGGTTATCTATGACTTCATTCTGAGATTGGAAGAAAAAATGCAGGGGGACCGGCCTTTCTTCTTCAATTACCGTCTTGATGGGTTTATGATGAATGGACTCTATCCAGTCAGCAAGCTGTTTGATGTTGGGGATGGTGGCGGAGAGCGCCAGGATATTCATCTGCGCCGGCAGAAAAATCAGGGATTCTTCCCAGACTGTGCCGCGCTCAGGGTTGTCAATATAGTGGATTTCGTCAAAGATGACCCAGGAATATTTTTTTAAACTTTGCGGCTCATCCAGGACTTTATTGCGGAATATCTCCGTGGTCATAATCATCACCGCGGCGTCCGGATTAATGGAGACATCACCGGTTAATATCCCGATATTGTCGGCAAATTGGCCCTGGAAGTCGCGGAATTTCTGATTAGAAAGGGCCTTGATGGGCGCGGTGTAGATTACGCCCCGGTTTTTTTGGATGCATTCATTCAGGATGTGTTCGGCAATCGCGGTTTTCCCCGCTCCGGTCGGCGCGGAAACAATTACCGAGCATCCCTGGTTAATATAATCAATAGCTTCCTGCTGAAACCGGTCATAAATCATGCGGCTATTATACTATAATTAGCACCGTTTGCAAACCCAAAGCAGTACCGTTTTTAAAACCAATCGGGTAACTGTACCCTCGGGATATTATTGAAGCGTTTTTAATAGAACATTTAGCCAAGCGACCATTCATCGATAACGCCGTCTTTTACATTCGATATTCTGGCGTGGTAGCTGTTCCACTTGTATTGTAGCGGCATATCTGCTAAGCCCGAGCGAACAGGGTTTAATTCTATATAATTGATACAATCTAGCAGATATTTATCTCTGGTGATAATTTTGCTTTTGAATCTACCTTGCCATAAATGGCCGACTTTTTCGTATTTGTTGTTAAAATATGAAGTATAGTTTCTGTTAAGCCCGTGCATAAACTTAGACAGAAGTGCCGGCATTTCTGTTTCTCCAAGCAGATGTACATGATTAGGCATAAGGCAGTAAGCATAGACTCGGAATTGGTATTTACGCTTAAATCTTTTTAGTAGCGCTATATATGTAAGATAATCATCTTCGCCCCGGAAGACGGTTTGTTTCTGGTTGCCCCTTACAATCAGATGGTAGCAAACATGTTCCATAATGAGTCTTCTTGTGGTAGGCATTTTTCATCACCTCCTAATACAATAGACGTAAAGATAAGTATTTTCTAACTAACTTTTTTTGGGTACACTTAAGTGAACAAATTTAAAGACGTTACCCGAATAGGTTTGCAAACGGTGCTAAAATTATTGATTTATCTAATAAAAATAGTAAAATAGATATTGATGAGTTATGAGGCGGCTTTAAATAAGGCCTGGGGAGATTTAGCGGAATTAAGCCCGGAGGATAATCTTTCGCTGAAATTCTTAGCCGATACCTACGCGGTAAGCCTGCCGGATAAAAAGGTGATTTCATTATCGTGCAACGCCCCGGCAAAAGACTTTACCGCGATTTTACTCTTGCATTATCTGGCCAGGAAGTTGGAGGGCTTGCCGCCGACTACCGGAGAATGGCAGGATTTTAAAGAGCTGGCAGGGGTAGAAGGATATGCTGCCGCGTTCAGGAGCCGGGCCATCGCGCCGATACTTAAGAAATACGGCAGCAACCCGGAAGGTTTATTATCGGTTTTAGAAAGGCTGCCGGCAAAAAAAGCGGATAAGGGCGATGTGGGTATTGTCTTGGAAGTTTTTGAGGCGGTCCCTACCTTGATTACCCTTTGGCGCGGGGATGAAGAGTTCGGGCCGGAGGCGAACCTGCTTTTTGATAGAAGTATTACCCGGATATTCTGCACCGAAGATATCGTGGTGTTAGCCGGCATAATCGCCGCAAGCGTATAATAAGTCACAAGTCAAAAGTCACAAGTAAAAGTTAATTAAGAGATCCAAAATGAAAATTTTAAGAAATATAGTTTTGCTATTAGTAGGTATAATATTTCCGGTTTATTCAGTTTTTGCCGTGGATATTCCTTTTGGCAGGAGCTATAACTATGATGATATCCTGGTCAAGAGGGTTGTTGACGGCGATACCATCCAGCTGGAGACCGGCGAGCGGGTGCGTTTAATCGGCATAGATACGCCTGAAATGCATGAATCGGACAAATTATACAGGGATAGCCAGCGTACCAGCCAGGATGTCGCAAGTATTAAAGAATTAGGCCGGCGCTCCTACCTATTTACTAAAGGTTTAATAGAAGCAAAGCGCGTGGCTTTAGAATTTGATGTGGAAAAGCACGATAGATACGGCCGCCTGCTGGCTTATGTTTATTTAAAAGACGGCACGTTTGCGAATGCCGAAATTGTCAAGCAGGGTTACGCATCTTTAATGACTATCCCGCCTAATGTCAAATACGCGGATTTATTTTTAAAGCTGTATCAAGAAGCGCGCCAGAACAGGCGCGGATTATGGCAATAGGTACAGTTACCCGATTAACTTTAAAAACGGTACTGCTTTGGGTTTGCAAACGGTGCTAAAAGTAGAGGAGGGGGTATGTTGAGGTATTTGACCGCAGGTGAGTCGCATGGAAAGGCAGAGGTGGCGATTTTAGAGGGGCTGCCCGCGGGCCTTAAGGTGGAGGCAGCAAAAATAGATCAGGAATTGACGCGCCGGCAGGCCGGCACAGGCCGCGGCAGGCGGATGCAGATTGAAAAAGATAAAGTCCGGATACTTTCAGGATTAAAGCAGGGCCTTAGTTTAGGCAGCCCGGTTGCTTTACTGATTGAAAATAAGGATTTTAGTATTGAGCGGCTGCCGAGGGTTATTTGCCCGCGGCCCGGGCACGCGGATTTAGCTGGCCTTTTAAAATACGGTTTCAGCGACGCGCGCAATGTTTTAGAGCGCGCCTCAGCCAGAGAGACCGCCAGCCGCGTGGCAATAGGGGCGGTGTGCAAAATATTTTTAAGGGAATTCCGCATAGATATAACCAGCCGGGTATTATCCATCGGCGGAGAATCTGCGCATACCGCTATGCAGGATAAAATTTTGCAGGCCCAGCAGGAAAAAGACACTGTGGGCGGTATTTTTGAAGTGGCAGCCCAAGGCGTTCCTTGCGGTTTAGGCAGTTATGTCCAGCCTGACCGGCGCTTAGACGCCAGGTTAGCCGCGGCCATAATTTCCATTCCCGGGATTAAAGCCATAGAATTCGGCTTAGGCTTTGGTTATGCCGATAGATTCGGATCGGCAAGCCACGATGCCATATACTACAATAAAGCTAAGGGGTATTTTCGCCGCACCAATAATGCCGGCGGAATTGAAGGCGGCATCTCTAACGGCGAGGATTTACTCATCCGCGCCTGTATGAAACCCATCTCAACTTTATTAAATCCGCTGGATTCGGTAAATATTGCCAGCCGAAAAGCCGCAAAAGCAACCGTAGAACGTTCAGATACCTGCGTTGTGGAAGCCGCGGGAGTGATTGCCGAGGCCGGGGCGGCCCTGGTTTTGGCAGATGCCCTGTTGGAAAAGTTCGGCGGCGATAACCTGCCGGATATCAAAAAGGCCTACCAGGCTTATCAAGCCAGAATTCGTTAAAAATCTGCGTTAGAAAATCGCTTCCTCTGCGTCTATTTAAGTGAGGCCACAGCTTACGGAACGGACACCCGGCTGTATCGGAACAGCCGGTGTGCCGCTTGTGTGGTAAGTGAACGTAAGTTGTTTGGCCGAACTTATCCCGCTGAGTGCCGTAAAATTGTCGAAGAGAATTTTATGGCATCTTACGAGGCGGGAGATAGACAGAGGGAGGTGATTAAGATGGAAGAAGGGGAAATTTCTGTCAGCCGCATTTACAAGGTTGACGGCGAC
>VGKK01000067.1 GCA_016867095.1 Candidatus Omnitrophota bacterium
CTTGAAGAACGCCGCGTCGCCTTTTAAATTGCCGATAAACCGATTAATTACGCCTATCTCCTGTTTTTCTAAAGATATTACCGAACCCTTCAGGGTAAAGGTTTTGGGAGTAAGCGCTATTTCATTGAACCAGATTCCCGCCGGCAAATCTAAACTCAACCTGTTTAATTTTTCCGACCATTTTATCCTCTTATTGCTCAACTCTTGCAGCGCCTTGGCATCAGCGGAAAATAAATTATGCTCTTTTTTAAAATCATCCAGGGCTTTTCTTTGCGGCGCTGACTTTTGCCACTGGTGGTTCAGCGCGCATAATTTATAGCTTTTGATAATGCCGGCTAAGAGCAAATAAATATGCGCGCAGGCCACTAGGCCCAATGCTAACGGAATGAGAAAACGCAGATAATCCGTCTCTATGCCGATTTTTTTGGCCTTGGCCTTTAATTCCTGAGGTATAAGATTTATCTCTATCATTTTTTTACAGGATTCACGCGGATTTTTTACGCCGTGCTTCTATCCGTGTATATCCGTGCTTCTATCCGTGTAATCCGTGCTTTAGACACGCAAAGCCAGGCCACAGGCTACCGCCAACTGGCAGGATAACGCTTTTAGCCTGGTGGTGTCAATATTAGCCGGTATTTTCATCTGAGTAAAAGGATCCCATGGCGCTGCTTCTATGCCCAAAAGGTTCACCAGCATCTCTGTTAGCCCTCCGGATAAAATACTCCCGCCGCTGGTAAAGATCTTGGCAACCGTTGAAGCGCTCTGGCTTTCGTAATAATCAAAAGAAGTCCTTATCTCGGCGGCTAAATTAACCAGCGCCGACTCAATGGCCGCGGATATATTCTTTTGCCGTTCCTGGTCAGGATTGAGCTTCAAGTCCTCCGCAGACTTAAAATCTATATTCAAAACATCCGCGATCTTCTGGGTAAAACTGTTCCCCCCGATATGAATATCGCGGCTGAGGCGCGGCATGCCGTTTTCCAATATATTCAAATTGCTCATCAGCGCGCCGATATTAAGCAAGGCCACGCTTTCATGTTCGGCCTGAGTCTGGGCGCGGTTAAAATTAAAGGCGTTGATTAAGGCGATGGAGTCAATATCAATTAGGTTGGCCCTAAGGCCGACACCTTCAATAATTTTCAGGCGTTGAGCGATAATTTCTTTTTTTACCGCCGCCAGCAATACCAACATCTGATTATCGGGCAGGTCCGCCTTTAAAACATAACTGTCTAAGTTTACTTCCTCAAGGGAAAACGGGATGTGCTTGGGCGCCTCAAACTTTAAGGCGCGCCTTAATTCATCCTCATTCATTTTGGGGAAATTTACATACCTGATTATTGCCGCCGGCCCGGATACGGCAATATTTACCGCCTGCGGCGCTTGATTTTGCCTGAGCTCGCCGGCAATTCCTCCCAGGCCCGCTTCGGCCGGCCCCAGGCCAAAACCGCAGAGCTCAACCTGCTCTTTAAAGAACCTTAATTTTACAAATTTTACCGTGGCAGCGCCGATATCCAGCCCCACGCTGAATCTCTCTTTAAAAAATTTATCTTTTAGTTTTGGCAAAGGCATCGTAATTTAATTCGCCAGCGGACCCTGTTCTACGGGAAAATCCGCTTCCTCCTGAGCTTCCTCTGTGGGCGCCAGCGCTGTCTGTGGCTCCTCAACGCAGGTTTCCTCTTTTGGGGCGACTTCCTGCGTCCTGATTGCCGCGGGCGCCAAAGGCTCTTTTTCGGCTCTCTTTATTAACATATTAAGGATGATTATTGCAACTATCAAAGCTACCGCCATAAATATAAGTTTATTTTTTTTATTCATCTTAAACTCCTCTATCCTCCCAGATAAGTCTATTCCCTAAATCATCCACACCGTCGCCGTTGGCGTCGGAAACATTAGCATCAAAACTGGTAATCGTGGGAAAATAAGGCGGCGCCATCCCCCCGAGCATCCGGCTGTCATAGACAAAGTTCCTGCCATAACCTGACACCGGATTACTTCCGCTAAATGTCCCAAAAGCGCCATAGAAATCTGTGATTGCCCCGCCCAGCAAGGTTACTACGCCCCTGGGCGCGCCGGAATTATAGTTGTCTACCGTAAAGACGCCGTTACGACCGGCAGCCATAACCACAGCGTGAATATTTAAGTTATTCGGGGCTCCGGTGGAAATCCTCACATTGCCGTTCCAGGTAACAATCCCCAAGAGATTGGTAAAACCCGCAACAGAAAGCTCGTTCTCGGACGTACCAACATCGTCGGGAGTAAAACTCTCATACATAATATGGTTACTAATGGATATATCTGAATTACTGGCAACCGTAAGCTGGGTATCTGACTGCACATTTCCGGAAAAGTTACTGATACTGCCATTATCATAAATAATGATTCCCGCATCTCCTATACCATTAGGAATACCGTTATATGTTCCAGGGGGCGTTCCGCCGCTTCCGCTAACATTCTCCACTGTAGTTTGATTAGCGCTATAGTCAACGGTAATTCTCTTGGTATTTGTGCCCCGGGTAATAGTATAAACCGGATTGTCGCTATCTACCGACATCGTCACATTACTGGCATTGCCTTTGATATAAATGCCGCCGACTAAATTATTGGCGCCGTCATTAGGTAAGTAAATGCCGTTTGCCCAGGGGCCGTCATTCTGGCCTCCGGTAGCCTGATTTAACAAATCCTGTTGAACAACGGAAGACGGTAAATTAATCTCATCGGCCCCCCGGGTAAATCCGGCATTAAAAATAGGCTTATCTATGCAGGGAGTATCTTCGCAGCCTGCTTCCTGGCAGCAAGCAGGATTACTATCGGCGTTTAAAAGCCGGGTTGCGCCATTATTATAGAACCGGGCGGTAGATAAATGCTGCGTAACTGCCTCACTAAAGGTTGCCGAAGGATTATTCGCGAAGCTAAAACGTTCATTACTGTGCACCGGGCCGGTAAAATTAGTATTGGCGGTAAACCAGACTGTCGTGCCGCCGGCGGTGCGATGATGATTAGTAAAAAGGGCGTACCTGGCAAAATTACCCCGCTGCACCGTGACGCTAAAAGTCCCCTGGCTTAATCCGACCCTGCGGGTGGTATTAGGCGTAGTCTGCGTAACCAAACCCTGCGCCTCAATACTATAATTATAAGAAAAAACATAGACATCGGTATCGGGATTCTGCGGGTTTCCATTAGGCGCAACAGTAACAATGCTCCAGTAATTACCCCAATTAGTTAAGTTTATCGGCCCTAAAAAAATATTTGCGGTATTGCCTATAATACTAAACCCCGCATAGTCCTGCAGCAGGCCCAGGGGTTGAGGCGCATTAAAATAATTCGCCAGATTATTTCCCGCCTGGTTAACATTAGCCGCGCTTAAATTGGCCCTCATAGTCTGACGGATGCGCTGTCTTAGTTCTGATTGAGCGTGGCTGGCGCCTGCCTCTGCCAGCTCCAGCGCCTGCAGAACAAACTTCCCCCTGTCTGCCGCCCTTTTTTCAGTCAGCAGGCTGGACAAATACATTCCGACTAAAACTAAAAGCACAGCCATAATGATTAAGGATACGACTAAAACTATCCCTCTTTTTTTTACCTTCATCAAAATTCTCCTTCCGGCGGCGGCACTGGCGCTCCGCCAGCAACTATATTAAAATTTCTCAAATTTACAAAAGACCTCAGATGATAAGAAGCCTCCTCTCTCCAGGTCACAATATCTATCCTCACTATAGGACAACTATCATCTACTGGGCTGCAATTAAAAGCCAAGCATCCGGCGCAACCGCCGCCAAAATTTATCCACTCAATATCCTGGGCCAGGCCTACAAAATTAGCGTCTATATCCGATTCCTTCTTAACTAATTCGCGGCCGTTAAGGGGGTTAAGCTTGAAAATTACATAAGCGCCGGTTTCAATTGGTTGGATAAAAACGGGCTTATAAAAAAGAATTTTTGTGCTACCGGCCTGATCTGCGGAAATTCTCACCCATTCCGGCTTTGACTGACGCAAAAGGCGCACTATCCCATCCATTGCCTTTCTGGCCTGCTGTTGTTCGGTAATTTCATTTTGGCTGGTGCGCCAGATATGGTCGGAGTTGATAAAGACCGTCAGGAGCGCGGCAAATAACAGGATAAAGATTAAAACCACCAGCATCATCTCTATCAAGGTAAAGGCCCTTTGCATCCCGCTATTCCTCGTATAATATATGTTATAACTCTCGTTAATTGCGAATATCAGATTATCGGAATATCAGAGCGAGAGTATCAGATTATTAGAGTATCAGAAACAGAGAAACTAAGTGATTTTTCTGATAATCTGCTCTTCTGATAATCTCGTTCTGATCATCTAATATTCTAATATTTGTTTTTAACATACTGCTACCACAGGGCTCATCTTGTCTCGGTAATTAAGGTCGCTGCTTCCACCGGAGAATCCAAAACGCCGTTTACAATCAGGATATCTTCGCCGGCATCTAGAACTGCGTTTAAATTTTTGTCTTCACCGATTACGCGGCCCCTGCTGTTAAAACAGGTGATTATCCGCGCCTGCCTCAGGTCATCATAGGCGGTATTCGTTAGCGTAGCTATAATTACCCCTTTTTTGAGGCCGGCGTTATATTGCGCCTCATCCTGGAAAAACGAATTTTCATCATAGTCTAAAGTAAAACCGGCCAAAGCGGCAAAATCAGTCTGTTTTATTTCTTCCATCTTAGCCTGCACCAGGTTAGTTGCCTGAGTTAAATCCCGCGCCAAATCCGCCAGGAGAAACATATTGATATAGGTCAATAAAAGGCCGCAGAGGCAAAAAGCCAGTATGCTAAAAGTAAGGAGCAGTTCAATCAGGGTAAACCCCGTTACTGACTTTAGGTTAGTTCTTGTCACTAACGGGGCGAGAGCCTTAGCTGACAATTTGGTCATCGGGGCCAGCTTCTTCATTATTATTGCTGCGTATAATACCGGACTCATCCAGATAAAAGTATTTACCCCTCAATAGTCCGCCGTGCAGGAGATTAGCATGGATATTAAATCGGTCCGGGTCATCTGATTCATAGATAAATTCGTAGCCCTGTTTACGGCCGGCGCCCAGGGTATTATCTATATACGGCGGAGTGGCCGCGGAAAGCGTCAAAAGGCTATCGGGATAAGCCTGCTCGTCCATATGATAGGTCTGACAGGCCTTATCTAACGTCCGTAAACTGGCGATGGCTGCGCATTCATTGGTAATCACGCGGGAACGCAAAATATTCGGGACTGCCAGACTGATTAAAACAATCACAATCGCCACCACAATCATAACTTCCATTAAGGTAAATGCCCTTTTCATGCCGCGGATTACTCCTTTTTGCTGCATTCCTGGGAAATTACCACACCGCCGGTAGTCACCGCGTAAACCATTCTTCCGGAAAAATTGCATTTCACCGGCGCGGCAGAACAGCTATAGCCGGAAACATCAAGCCTTAAACAGCTATAATCATAGCTTTTTACAGGGGACTCGGCCAGATAATCCCGGTCCAGATAGCGAGGATTATCTTGAACTAAGAGGGAAATGTTTGCCGGGTAGGCGCCGAGGTGGTCTTTGGCGTAATTTTCCAGGGCGGTAGAAATCAATTTGAGCGTGGCCTGCGCGTATGATTCATTTTGCGCGATATTAATCTTGAGCAGGCGTTCAACTGTAATTCTTAAAAAAAGGGCAAAAACCGCGATGGCAATCATCAGCATCACAAAGCTGCGGCCTTTTAGATTTTTCATAAGGTTATTTTAACATAAAAATTGCTTTAGGCAAGAGAATTTGTGAATAAAAGTGAATAAAAGGGTTAGGTGGGTTACGAAGCTCATATCGTAAAAAGGTTAGCGGGTTAACCGGTTTACCAGTTAACCGGTTCACCGGCTTACTCGTTCACCGGCCAACATTTCAAACGCTATACCTAACCTCTTAACGAAACGGGCATCGTTGCCGTAGCCCAACCACGTAACCAGATTATAAACGCTCCCTAAAGTTTACTTGTTGGACAATTTGTCAATATAATTTACAACTTGTCTTGCATACACCCACGTTACACTTTACACATTACACAATTTTTTAGGTAAGGCGGAATACGGATAAAAAAAGGACGGTTCAAAAAATTAAACCGTCCTTTTTTTGTCCAAATAAA
>VGKK01000068.1 GCA_016867095.1 Candidatus Omnitrophota bacterium
CGGCAACACCCGAGCTTATTGGAAAGCTCGGTATGCCGCTTTCTGCGGCAACACCCGAGCTTATTGGAAAGCTCGGTATGCCGCTTTCTGCGGCAAGTGCGAGTAAGTTGTTGTGCGAATTAACCCAGCACTAATTTTTATAAAGCCTTATCTCTATCTCGTAAGAGTTGATACCAATGCAGCCCATATGAGCAACTTTAAGCGTTGTATAAAATTAGTGCTGGGTAAGTTCGGCCAGATAACTTATGTTCACTTGCCGCACAAGCGGCACACCGGCTGTTCCGATACAGCCGGGTGCTCGCTCCATAAGTTATGGCCTTACTTATTCTCTTCCGCCTGTTTCCTGCTGAGGTTAATCCTGCCCAGCTCATCTATGCCCACTACCTTGACTTTGAATTCATCTCCGATTTTAGCGACTTCGTTAATATCCTTGACAAAATGGTCGGTCATTTCGGAAATATGCACCAGGCCTTCCTTGCCGGGCGCGATTTCGCAAAAAGCGCCGAAGGCCATAATCCGCTTCACCTTACCTATATATACCCTGCCGACCTCAATATCGTCGGTAATGGCCTTAATCATCGCGATGGCCTCTTTGGCCTTAGCCGCGTCGGTAGAGCCTACCAGGACGCTGCCGTCATCCTGGATATCTATACTGGCGCCGGTGGCGGCAATAATCTTTTTGATGTTCTTGCCGCCCGGACCGATGAGTTCGCCGATTTTTTCCGTATTTACCTTGACTATCTCAATGCGCGGGGCATAGCTGGATAATTCCTGGCGCGGGCTGTTCAGGGCGGCGTTCATCTTCTCTAAAATAACCATCCTGGCCTCTTTTGCCTGCGCAAGGCACTTTTCCAATAAATCCAAATCAATGCCGTCTATTTTTAAGTCCATTTGCACCGCGGTAATACCGGCCTTGGTGCCGGCGACCTTAAAATCCATATCGCCAAAATGGTCTTCTAATCCCGCGATGTCCGTCAAGATAGCCTGCTTTTTATCCCCCTTGATTAATCCCAGGGCAATACCGGCTACCGCCTCTTTTAAAGGCACACCGGCGTCCATTAAAGATAAGGTGGCGGCGCAGACAGTAGCCATACTTGAAGAGCCGTTAGACTCTAAAATTTCGGACACTACCCTGATAGTGTAGGGGAATTTTTCCTTGGAAGGCATCACCGCTAAAAGCGCCTTCTCCGCCAAAGCGCCGTGGCCGATTTCCCTGCGGCCAGGGCCGCGCACCGGCGCGGTCTCTCCCACGCTAAAAGGCGGAAAGCTGTAATGCAGCATAAAAGACTTGTATTTCTCCCCTTCTAAGGCCTCAATGAGCTGTTCATCTTCGCCTGTGCCTAAAGTAGTTACTGCCAGGCTCTGCGTCTGTCCGCGCGTGAACAAGCTTGAGCCATGCGTGCGCGGCAATACCGCGACCGCGCAATTAATCGGGCGGATATCCTTAAACCCGCGGCCGTCTATGCGCAAATCTTCCTCTAAAATCTTGTTTCTGACCTCTTCCTCTTCTGTTTCCACTAAAGCCGCCTTAATATCGGCGGGCAAATACTCTTCTGAGGTAAGCTTGGCCTCTAATTCCTTAAATAGTAAATTTACCTCTTCTTCGCGTTCTTCTTTTTTATTTAATTTATAAACTTCCTTCAATCTTTCCAGGGATAATTCTTTGACCTTGGCGATTAAGGCCGGGTCTATCTTTTTAATCTCCACCTTTGCCTTGGGCTTGCCGTGTTGACGGCTAAAATCCTGCTGCAAGCTGATTATCCCTTTAAGGTTTTCAAAGCCGAATTTTACCGCCTCCAGATAAACCTCTTCAGACACCTCTTTGGCCTTAGCCTCCAGCATCACAATACCTTTGGTATTGGCCACCACGATGACATCTAAATCCGATTTCTCCAGTTCCTGGTAAGTGGGATTAAGGACAAACTGATTCTCCAGCCTGGCCACCCGGCAGCAAGCCAGCGGCCCGTTAAAGGGTATATCTGATAAAGATAAAGCCGTGGACGCGCCGATAACCGCTAAAATATCCGGGTCATTCTCTCCATCGCTGGACAAAACAATCGCCATAATCTGGATTTCGTTAAATAAGCCTTTGGGGAATAACGGCCGGATCGGCCGGTCAATAAGCCGCGCGGTTAAGATTTCGCTTTCCGAAGGCCGGCCTTCTCTTTTAAAGAAACCTCCGGGAATCCTTCCGGCAGCATAGGTCTTCTCCTGGCACTCTACGGTCAAGGGGAAAAAATCCCGGCCCTCCCTGGGCTCGCGCGACATACAGGCAGTAACCAAAACTACCGTGCCGCCATAGGCCACGGTAACCGAGCCGTTTGCCTGTTTGGCGACCCTGCCTGTCTCTAAGATTAAGTCATTCTTTCCAAATTTTATCTTCTGGATAATATCCTGCATAACACCTTTCCCTCAAAGAGATAACACTTATTTACGAAGATTGAGTTTCTCTAAAACCTCTTCGTATTTCTGAGCGTCTTTCTTCTTGAGATAATTCAGGAGCCGGCGGCGCCTTCCTACCAGGGCAAGCAGCCCACGCCGGGAATGGAAATCCTTCTTATGCTGCTTAAAGTGATCTCCTAAGATATTAATCCTCTCCGTTAAGAGCGCAATCTGGACCTCGCTTGAGCCGGTATCCCGGGAGTGAGTTTTAAAATCCTCAATAATTTTTTGTTTCTTATCTTTTACCAAAACCAATTCTCTCTCACCTCCTTTTGAGTTTAAAGAGTATTATACGTTACTTTTGCCCCTAAGTCAATACACTTATTTTCGGGTTGTGAACGCAAGTTAAAAATGTCCTATTTTTAGCAAAATAGAAATGTCCTATTTTTTAGTTTTTTAAAGAGCGCCGGCGAAAACTTCTTCACTTATTTTCGGGCGATTCATTTACTTATGGCAAATGGGCAGATTTGGTTGTAGGCGCAATAGGCGCAGGCCATATAGACGGGGCAGGCCTGGTAATCCTGCTGGCGTAACCTGGCGGCGACTTCCTGAATCTTGTCCTGAACCTCTTCCAGATCCTCCTCTTTTACCTCTCTTGAAGCGACTATCCCCGATTCCAAAAAATATAAAGCCACTTTTTTCGGCATCTTGCCGAAGATATTGCGGTATGCCAAAGCGTAAAGAAAAAGCTGCATACTCTCCTTTACTCGCTTATCCGCCTCCGCCTGGAGTTTTATTTCCGAGGTCTTAAAATCCATAATTACCGCCCCGTCCGCTTCCATATCTATGCGGTCAAAACGGCCGGTAATCCTGTCCTGGCCGAGCATAAAAGAAAAATCCTTTTCAATGTATAAGGGCCGGGACCGGCGCCTTTGTTCTTCATTAAAAAACCTGACCAGCGCCTCCTCGCCGCGGCGCAGGCGCTCTTTCTGGTGCTTTTCATCCAAAAAACCCTGGGGATCAAAGGCCCGGCGGAAAATATCCAGCAAATCCGCCAGCTCCAATTCTCTGCCGGCTAACTTATATTGAAAATACTCGCTGACCGCCTCATGCATTGCCCGGCCGTAAATCACGGTATGGTGCTCCATAATCGGCACGCGCAGGATATGCACATATTTATATTTTAAGGGGCAGCTCAGGTAATCGTCAATATGGTAGTAACTTAAGGTAATCGGCCGATCAAGGGGAATCGGAATCGCCGCGGGTTTTATTTTTGGCGGTTCTTTTTGGGGCGCAAAGCGCTGAATCGCCTCCAGGGCGCTGGCCTTCTTTTTTTCTTTCTCAAAGGAATCCTTACCCAGGGCATCGGAAATAAACTGGCTGATCCGGCGCAGCCTTTTGCCGCCGTAATCCTCGGCGCTGGTCAAATAAAGCTCATTCTTAGCCCGGGTCATCCCCACGTAAAAAAGCCGGCGCTCTTCCTGGATATGAAAATCTCCGCTCGGCAAGACTTCCTTGATTAAGGCATCAGGCAGCTCTATGGAACGGCTGCGCTTGGGCCAGGGAAAACGGCCCTGCACCAGGCCGACCATAAAAACTACGCCAAACTCCAAACCCTTGGCCTTGTGGATAGTGAGCACATTTACCGCGTCGCTGTCCAGGTCTGCCTCGGCAGTGGGCGGGTCATCGCGCGCCTCAATTAAAAGATTCAGGTAATTCACAAAATTAATCACCCGGTCTTCGCGGGCCACCAATTCAAAATCCCGCACATTATTGAAAAACTGCGCCAGGTTTTTGATTTTGGCCTCGTTTTCCAGGCTTTGATTTTGAGCCAGGGCTTTAAGGTATCCGGTCTCGGTGAGAAAACTATAGAGCAATTTTCCGGTAGTTTCCTGGTGCGCCACCTGCATAAATTTTTCCATGTCGGCTAAAATATCCCTTATCTTTTCGCGCGAAGGCGCGCTGATCTCTTTTAATTCTTCAATATTTTCCAAATCCTTAAAGACTAAATAAAGGGCCTTATTCCTGCGCCTGGCATAGTGGTTGAGCAGGCTTAAGTCGCTAAGGCCCAGTTTATAGATTTCAGAGCTGGCCAGGTAATACAAACTTAAGGAATCAGAAGGATTGGCCACCACCCGCAGGAAATTAATGCAGAGCTTTACTTCCTGGCGGGAATAAAGCCCCTGGTTCCCGCTGAATTGCCAGGGGATGTCCTGCATATTCAGGGCCTGCAAAATCGCGTTGGCATCGGAATTGGAACGCACGAGGATGGCAAAATCGCGGAATTTAAAATTACCTGTTGATACTTTCTCTTTAATGGCCCTGGCCACTTCATCTGCCTCGCTGGAATAAGTATCAAAATGTAAATGCCGCGGCGGCACGCCCTCTTTAGCCAAACTGACGAGGCGCTTGTTAATCTTGGCCTTGACTTCAAAACGCTCGGGGTTATTAAACTGGATTAATTGATAGGCGCTGTCTAAAATAGCCTGGGTAGAACGGTAATTCTGAATCAGGCTGATTTTTTTGGCCTTGGGGAACCTGGCCATAAAATTCAAAACATTGCTGTAGGAGGCGCCCCGCCACCGATAGATTGCTTGGTCATCATCAGCGACCACAGTAATATTCTTTGTGCCGCCAGCCAATAACTCCACTATTTGAAACTGGGCAAAGTTGGTATCCTGAAATTCATCCACCAGGATATATTTAAACTGCTTTTGATAATTCTTCAGGATTAAGGGGTGCTCTCTTAAGAGCTGCAAGGCCAGGTAAAACTGGTTGCCGAAATCCAGCAGGCCTCCCTTGGCCAATAATTCCTGGTAACGCGCGTAGGAGGCGGCTATCTCTGTATGTTGCAAGGCCTCTTCTTCCAGCGCCTTATCCTGGGGGTCTTGTTTTGCCTTTATGGCGAATTCCTGCGCGAACTTCAAGTAATCAGCAGGCGCCACATCCTCATCCTTAGCGCGGCTGAATAATTCTACCAGCGCCTCAATAAAACGCGTAGGCTCGGATAACGGCCGGAAATAAGAAAGGTTAAACTCAAAGAGGTGCTCGCGGAAAAATACCGCGGCCTCAGGCAGGGTTAAAACCTTAAAATCCGGATTCAGGCCGGCTACTAATGCATTTTCCCGCAGCAGCCGGTCGCCAAAGGCATGAAACGTGGAAATCCAGATATCGGTATAGCCGTAAGGCACCAGGATATCCACCCGCTCCTGCATCTGGCGCGCGGCCTTGTCGGTAAAGGTAAGCGCCAGGATTTCATCCGCCTTAGCCAGGCCTTCAGACAAAAGCCAGGCAATCCTGCGGGTAATCACCGTGGTCTTACCCGTGCCTGCGCCGGCAATAATCAGCAGCGGCCCCTCCTTATGGGTCGTCGCCTCCAGCTGTTCCTTATTTAGCCCTTCTAAAATGTTATTCATGTTAAATGAGCAGATAACTTACGGAGCGTAAGCGACGTAAGTTATAGTCCGCAATATTTTGTGGCGGACGTCTGCGAATTTAACCCAGCACTAATTTTTAAAAAGCCTTATCTCTATTCCATAGGAATTGCTGCCAACGCAGCCCCTATGAATTAACAGTACTTTGTCAAAAAATATTTTCCCTTGAGATTATTTTCAAAAACTGTTTTTATGTAACTCGTGAATTTTCGTAACTTACGTAAACACAATGCGTTGCGTTAAAATTCTTGTTGATTTATCACC
>VGKK01000069.1 GCA_016867095.1 Candidatus Omnitrophota bacterium
AAGACCCTAATGTTATCGTAGTAGGAGAAATGCGCGACCTGGAAACTATCTCCACGACCCTTACCGCGGCAGAAACCGGGCACTTGGTTTTGGCCACGCTGCACACGCCGGACGCGCCCCAGACCATACAGAGAATTATAGATGTCTTTCCGCCTTATCAACAGCAGCAGGTAAAATTACAGCTGGCAGATTGCTTGCAGGGCGTAATTTCGCAATTATTGCTGCCTAAAGCGTCGGGTCATGGCCGGATTTTGGCTACAGAAGTAATGATTGCCACCCCGGGCATCAGAAATCTCGTCCGGGAGCAAGAAATCGAGCAAATACCCACCCTGATGCAAACAGGCAGCCAATACGGGATGAAGACTATGGATAAATCCCTGAAAGAATTGTTCCAGCAGGGGTTAATCAGCCTGGATGACGCGATGTCCAAGGTGAAAAACGTAGACGAGTTCAAGCGATTATAGACTTAAGATAGCGTCTTTTAAGCGAATATCAGAAGACCAGAGTATCAGAACGGGATTATCAGAGCATCGGAGAGAAAGCAAAATTATTCCTTCTCTGGTGTTCTGATAATCTGATTTTCTCGTTCTGATATTCTGATAATCTGATACTCGCAGTTAGTCAAAGCTATAACTAAATATATTATGCAGGAGCGCGGTTTGAAGATAAAGGGCCAGGCGATAAAATTAGGCGATAATATCAACACGGACCTTATCATTTCCGGCCGGTATAAATTTGCCATCACCGATATGAAGGAATTATCCAAACACATAATGGAGGACATTGACCCCGCATTTTCCGCGAAAATAGTCAGCGGCAAGTCCATAATTGTGGCGGGCAAGAATTTCGGGATGGGCTCTTCGCGGGAACAGGCGCCCCTGGTAATCAAGGAGTCCGGGATTGTCGCGGTCTTGGCCAAGACCTTTGCCCGGATATTCTACCGCAATAGTTTTAATATCGGCCTGCCCTTAGTGGAAACCGATACCGATAAAATTAGCGAGAAAGACCTCCTTGAGATTGATTTAGATAACGGAATAGTAAAGAATCTGACTAAAGAGGCCCAGGCAAAGATTGAGCCATTACCTTCTTTTATGCAGGAACTTTTAAGGGAAGGCGGAATTGTTAATTACTATAAAAAACATAGAAAATTGCCACAAATTTAACCCTTCCAAGCCAAGACCCGGTCTTGCCAAGTGTGGCAAGACCGGGTCTTGAACTAGGGGAGAGATAAAAGATGGCGCACAGGATTACATTAATACCGGGTGATGGAGTCGGTCCGGAGGTAGCGGAGGCGGCCAGGCGCTGCATTGAGGCGACCGGCGCTAAAATAGAATGGGAAGAGGTAATTGCCGGCCAGGACGCCCAGGTTAAATTCGGCGAGCTCCTGCCGAAAAATGTTTTAGATTCGGTAAAAAAGAATAAAGTAGCGCTTAAGGGCCCGATTATCACGCCAATCGGCGAGGGCTTTCGTTCGGTAAATGTGGCCATCAGGCAGGCCCTGGATTTGTACGCCTGCGTGCGTCCGGCAAAGTCTTATCCGGGGGTAAAGAGCCCTTATCAGGATATAGACCTGGTGATTATCCGGGAAAACAGCGAAGATTTATATGCCGGCATTGAATTTGAAGAGGCTCGGCCTGAAACTAAAGAGTTAATTTCCCAGATAGAAAAATTCAGCAATAAGAAAATCCGCCCGGATTCAGGCATATCCATAAAACCTATTTCAAAATTTGCCTCAGAGCGCATTATCAGGTTCGCCTTTGAATACGCCTTAAAGTCCAAGCGTAAAAAAATCACCCTTATCCAGAAATCAAATATTATGAAGTTTACCGACGGGCTGTTTTTGAAGGTCGGCCGCGCCGTAGCCAAGGAATACGAGGGAATGGTTATCTTTGAGGAAGCCTTAGTAGATAATATGGCGATGCAGCTGGTGCAGAAGCCGCGCAATTACGATGTCTTGGTATTGCCGAATTTATACGGGGATATATTTTCCGACCTTTGCGCGGGCCTGGTCGGCGGCCTGGGCGTAGCCCCCGGAGCAAATATCGGCGATGATCTGGCGGTCTTTGAGGCAGTGCATGGCTCTGCGCCTAAATATAAAGGCCAAAATAAGGTTAATCCCGCGGCTATGATTTTATCCGGCGTGCTCATGTTAAGGCACATTAAGGAAGATAAAGCCGCGGATAACCTGGAGAACGCGGTCAGGGCGGTTCTGGCAGAGGCAAAGTCGGTAACCTACGATTTGAAACCCTCTCGTGACGACCCGTCTGCCGTGGGAACTAAAGAAATGGCCGATGCCATTATTGACAAGTTAAAGAAATAGGGAGGTTACCAGGTCACAAAGTCACAATGTCACCAGTTAAAATTGTAAATTTACGGGTGACGTGGTGACGTGGTGTCTTGGTGACTTTATTGATATGAAGATAAGTATAATCGGCGCGGGAAATGTAGGCAGCTTAACCGCGATGCGCCTGGCCCAGGAAAATATCGGCGATATCGTTTTGGTAGATATAGTTAAGGGCCTGGGCCGCGCCAAGGCGCTGGATTTAGAAGATGCCCGCAAGACCCTGGGAATCAATTATCATATCCAGGGCACGGATGATATCAGCCAGATAAAAGATTCGGATATTATTGTGATTACCGCGGGCCTGGCGCGCAGGCCGGGGATGACCCGCGAAGAACTATTGAGTAAAAACGCGGCTATTTTAAAAGATATCTGCCTGAATATAAAAACATTAGCCCCTCAATCCATCCTCGTCGTGGTTACCAATCCCCTGGATTTAATGACTTATTTTGTTTTAAAAAGCACTGCTTTTAAGCCGTCCAGGGTATTAGGGATGGGGATCAGCTTGGATGAGGCGCGCTTTGCCAACCTGATTAGCGGAGAATTGAATATTTCTGTGGCTGACATTGAGCCTTGTGTTATCGGCAGCCATGGTCAGGAAATGTTACCGTTGCCCCGTTTTACCAAGGTAAAAAATAAGCCTCTTGATAAAATTATTGACGAGAAAAAAATACAGGGCTTAGTTGAACGGACTATTGGCCGGGGCGCGGAAATTGTCTCTTTATTGGGCAGCGGCAGCGCGTATTTCGCGCCTTCCGCGGCAGCCGCGGCGGTAGCCAGGGCCATAGCCAAAGACGAAAAACGCGCTATCGGCGCCTGCGCCTATTTAAACGGCGAATACGGACTAAGCGATGTCTGCATCGGCGTTCCCTGCCGGCTGGGAAAACAGGGCATAGAGGAAATTATTGAATTAGAGTTAAATCAAAAAGAAAAAGAAGCGTTCTTTGAGGCTGCCGCTCACCTTAAAAAACAATATAATGCATTATGATTTAGCGATAATCGGCGCGGGTTGGGCCGGATTTAACGCGGCAATCAGGGCCAGGGAATTAGGCCTGAAAGCCTGCCTTATTGATAAAGGGCCGCTCGGCGGCACCTGCCTGAACCGCGGGTGTATTCCTACCAAAGCACTAATACAGTCTGCCAAGATATACAACCTTGCCAAAAAATCCAGCCTTTTCGGTATAGATGCCGTGGAGGCGCGGGTAAACTTTACTAAAATCCAGGAGAGAAAAGAAAAAGTTGTCCAGCAATTACGCCAGGGCATGCAGTTTATGCTCAAGGGCGTTGATTTCTTGAATGCCGAAGCCAAAATCTTATCCGGCCAAGAGATAAATGCCGGCGGAAAAAATATCGCGGCAAAATTCATCCTCGTTGCCTGCGGCGCAAAGCCGATGGAAATCGGGCCTTTGAAATTTGACGGAAAAAAAATAGTTTCCAGCGACGATATCCTGAGCCTGAAGGAAATACCCAGGTCGCTTTTAATCATCGGCGGCGGCGTGATTGGCTGCGAATTCGCCAGCTTATTTTCTGCTTTAGGGAGCCGAGTTTCAATAGTTGAGCTGACGCCCCAGCTTTTACCAGGCGTTGATAAAGAAGTAGCCAGGAAATTAGAAAGCGCTTATAAAAAGAAAGGGATTTTAGTAAATACCAATACCGATGCCACAGGAGTGGATTTAAATAATTATGACCTTGTTTTACTTGGTATCGGCCGCTCTGCGGATACCAGCGGCCTGGATTTGGATAAAATCGGCGTAAAGCTGGATAAAGCCAAGATTACCGTTGATGAATGCCTCAGGACCAGCGTCACCGGCATATATGCCGCCGGTGACTGTGCCTCAAAGATTATGCTTGCCCATTTTGCCGCTTACCAGGGCCGCCTGGCCGCGGAAAATATAGCCCAGCCGGACAAACAAAAAAAGGCTGACGCGCAAAATATCCCCAGCTGTATTTTTAGCGACCCGGAAATAGGCAGCGTCGGGATAAGCGAAGAAGATGCCGCCCAGAAGGGCATAGAGATAAAAGTAAATAAATTTGATTTCCTCGGCTCCGGCATGGCGCGCATATTAGAGGAAACCGAAGGATTCATAAAAATAATTTCCGATAAAAAAAGCGGCGTGGCCTTGGGCGCTTGTGTAATCGGCCCGCGCGCCACAGAGTTAATTGCCACCTTAACGCTGGCAGTATCCTGCCGCCTGACCGGCGAGCAAATCCGTAATACGATTTTTGCCCACCCCAGCTTATCCGAATCCATAAGCGACGCCTTAAAAGAAAACTATGGAGTTTAAAGTATTTGATTTAGGGCTGGTTGATTTTTACCGGGCCTGGAATTTCCAAAAAGAAATATTCCAGAAAGTTAAAAACGGCTCTTTGGAATCAGGCCTGATTTTCTGCCGGCACTATCCGGTGATTACCCTGGGCAGGTTAGCCGACAAAAGAAATATTCTGCTTTCCCGCCAGGAATTGACAAAGAGGGATATAGCGGTTTATGAAATAGAACGGGGAGGCGACGTTACTTATCACGGGCCCGGCCAGCTTGTAGCCTATCCGGTATTTAACCTGGCTCGCCGTAAAAAAGACATACGCTTATTCTTAAGGGAATTAGAAGGCATCGCGATAGCCTCGTTGGCCGAATTCGGCATAGAAGCGGCAAGGCTTAAGGGTTTAACCGGTGTTTGGGTAGGCAAGGCCAAAATTGTCTCTATCGGTATCGCGATTAGAAAGTGGATTAGCTTCCATGGCCTAAGCCTGAATATTGAAAAAAACGATCTGGGTAACTTCCGCCTTATCCGGCCTTGCGGCATGGACATAGAGATGACGTCATTAGAAACGATTTTAGGCAGGAAAGCGGAATTCGCTCTTTTAAAAAAATGTATGGCGCGTAAATTTAAGGAGGCAATGCAATGACAAAGGTAGTGCTGCCGGAATTAGGGGAAGGAATAGAGAAAGCGACAATTTCTTACTGGTATTTTAAGGAAGGAGAGAAGGTAAACGAAAGAGATGACCTGGTGGAGTTGGCTACCGACAAGGCCACTTTTAATCTGCCCAGCCCTGCCTCAGGCGCGCTTGGCCAAATCTTCTTTCATGAAGGCGATACTGTGCCTGTAGGGGAAGTGTTGGCAACCATAGATACTCTTGACAAGGCGTAGTTTTGCTAGTATATATATAATTTGTCTAGATTTGCTAAAAATAGCGGTGATTTATGCCTAAAAACAAGGAAATACTCACCACTAAAGAGGTAGCTGATTACCTGAAGCTTCATCCTTTCACTGTCCACCGTTATGCCCGCGAAGGAAAAATTCCCGCGTTTAAAATCGGCACTGATTGGCGATTCCACAAAAAATACATAGAGCGCTGGATTAAGCAAAAGTTAGCTTCTAATTTTAAAGGAGGGGGCCTGCCTTTTTAGCGCGCCCTTATTATGTTTTATTGGATATTTAGAGCCGTATTCATCGCCGTATTAAAAATATTTTACCGGTTTAAAGTGGAGGGATTGGAAAACTTGCCTCCCAAGACCAACTTTATCGTGGTGGCTAACCACTTCAGCTATATGGATACCCTGGTAATCGGAGCGGCAATTCCTAAAAAAACTTACTGGATAGCATTTAGAGGCCTTTACCGGATATTTTGGCTGAGGTGGTTCTTCCGATTAATAGAC
>VGKK01000070.1 GCA_016867095.1 Candidatus Omnitrophota bacterium
GTTACGGCAATCAGCTTATCGTCATCAATAATGAGAATATTACCGGCCATTTTAAATATACTCCGTGATGGAATCCAGGAGTTCCTTGCTGCCGAAGGGCTTTAAGATCACCTTGCCCAATTCCTGAGCTTCAATAGCGGCCTGGGAATCGGCGTATCCGGTGATAAAGATTACCGGGATATCCGGCTTATTTTTTGCCTTTAAAATCTCCTTAATCTTTTTTACCGTCTGCACGCCGTCTATCCCCGGCATCCTGATGTCCACCACAATCAAGTCCACATGCGTGTCCTTTACCTTGTCTATGGCGTCAAAGCCGTTATTTAAGGCGTCGGCGGAAAAACCCGTCTTAGTCAAAAGGTCGCATAAACTCTTTGTGACCAGGCCGTCATCATCAATCACCAGAATATTTTTTGACATAGATAATTATTCCTTTACGGGCAGCTGAATGGTAAATACAGAGCCCTTATTAAGCTCGGACTGCGCGCTAATCGAGCCGTGATGCTTTTCTACAATAGACTGGCAGATAGGAAGCCCCAGGCCTACGCCCCTGCCCACATCCTTGGTGGTAAAAAACGGATCAAATATCTTGGGCATTATTTCTTTGGGGATGCCCGCGCCTTCATCTTTAATTTTTATCTTTATCCACTCGCTGTTTTTTGCCAGCGATACAGTGATATCGCCGGAATTCTTTACCTGCCTGATAGCGTCGCGGGCGTTTAAGACAATATTGGTTATTACCTGCTCCAATTCGTTTTGATTGCCCATTACCGAATAATCTCCATCCGGGGCGTCAATCACAATCTTGATATTATCCTGCGCCAATTGATAGCCGACAAAAGAATCTACGCTCTTTAGCATATCCATTAAATTTACCGCGGAGATCTCGGCGTTTTCCAGGGGCTTTTTGGCGTAAGTCATTAACTTACGCACGATAGTGCGGCAGCGCTTGGTCGCCTGCTCTATAAGTTCAAGGGATTCTTTATCCAGCTTATCGTCAATAGCGCCGGAATCAAGAAGCATCTGCACATTGGTCAATATCGCGGTCAGGGGATTATTAATTTCATGGGCCACGCCGCCGGCGAGGGTGCCCACTGTCGCCATTTTTTCCGCCTGGATAAGCTGTTTCTGCACTGTTACCAATTCTTCCGTGCGCTTTTTTACCTGCTCCTCCATATTTTCATAAAGCAGGGCATTTTCTATCGCCAGGGCAGCCTGGTTAGCCAGGAGGGAAAAAGTATTCAAATCCTCGGAAGAATAAACCTTGTCAAAGCGCTTGTCTCCCAGCACCAGGATGCCGATTAAGCGCCTATCCAGAAAACCCGGCACAATCACCGCGGCGTTTAAAAAGCGCATCTGTTCTTCCAGCCCGGTGAATATAATTTTGGAATTTTCCTGAGCCTTACGTTTTATTTCTTCGTAAACCAGGGGCTCCCTGTTTGTTTCAAACCAAAAAACCAGAGGATTCTCCCTGGTTAGCGAGGTTACCTGTCCTTTCTTCAGGTTGCGGCCGGCATCCAGCAGGAATTGCTCTGATTTGGCGTCAAATAAATATATTGCCGAGTGCGTGATGCGCACAGTCTTGGTCACCGTGTGCACGATTAAGCTCAATAATTTTTTGAGGCTGTGGATACGCGCCATCTCTCTCGCCGACTGCCTAAGTGTTTCCTGATAGCGGCGCTGCTCATAAAATAACCTGCGTTCGGCCTGGCGCTCAAGGAATATGTAGATAAACGGCCCAAGCGTGCCTAATGTTGCCATTAGTCCTAATGGTATCATCCACCAGCTCGCGTCAAAAACCTCCACCAGCCGGCCTTTAAACCAATTAGTAATGAGAAAGGGCGCGCCCAGAACCAGGGTATATACTGCCACGAATATGCCGGTGCGGGTAATGGCCACGCGGATATCCAGGAGGCGGTAGCGTAAAATCGCGTAACTCATCATCAAAAAGTAGAGCGGGACGGCAAAATTAAAGATAGGATAAAAACTTATGCCGAAACACGGCAGAAAAGACGCCCCTCCGCCGGCAAAACCCAGGGCTGCGGCAATAAAGAAATATTTCAACTGATTGCGCTTCAGGCCGGTGATTTCTTTGTAATGTTTCAACAATTCCCAGTGCCCGTAGATAACCCAGCCAAAAAACGTGAAAATTATAAAAAAGATGAGTAATGGGCCGGGCGGATAAATAAAATATACCGGCGTAACCCATTTCATCTCTGTAAAATACAGGGTGCAGCTATTGATGAATAATTTTTTAAAGAAGAAGTTGGATGCTAAGTACAGGAGGGTTAAAAAAGCCGCTAAGCGGATAAAAAACCTGTGCTGAATACCCAGGAATTCATAGACCAGGCACACGAATAAAAATGGCAGCAGGATGATGCCTATATAGGCGATTTGCCACCAGAAGAAAGCTTTGGCAGCGTCCTTGGCATAGCTGACCATAGCCGCGCCAAACCCGTAAAAAGCCGCGCTGACCGCGAATAAAGACCATAGCCTGGCCAGCCTGTTGCGATAGCCCTTAATATAAACAAAAACAGCCATAGACAGGCTGGTAACGCCGGTTAAAATGCTGGAGATGCCGTATAAGTTCATATTGGCTCTTTAATTAAATTCTTAGCGAATTTTTTAGCAAGGGCAACTATGGTTACTATGGGCGGCAGGCCCGGGGCAACCGGCAGGACGCTGGCGTCGCAGACAAAAAGCCCCTTCATCTTTGTCTCCAGATTTTTGTTCACCACCTCGCCTATGGCCGCGCTGCCGCCGGGATGCGCCCCGCGGATTCTGGTAGTAACAATAGTCTTCGGGTCAGCGCCGGCAGCGAGTAAAATCTTACGGGAAATCTTCGCGGCCTGGGCTAATTTGCGTAAATCCTTGCGCGTGGCCTTTTTTTCTATCTTGCCGTCGGGATAAACCCTGCCGCGGGAGTCATCACTAATCTTGGCCATAATCCCCAGCATCCGGTTATGGTGCAGGGCGATTTTTAAATTACGGCGCAGCGGCACCGGGACTACTGACGCCAAGGCAAACGGCGGGTCAATAAAGGGGGATAGAATAAAACCCTGGCGGCTGTGGTAGACTGCCGCCATAGTCAGCTCTTTAGCTAAACCGCTATCCTTAGCCAGGCCGATAGTGACGGTAAAAAGGTCTAAAAATAACTTCCTGCCTGCCTCAATTTTTGAATTCTGCAGGATTATTGGCGTGCCGATACCGCCGGCAGCCAGGATGACCTTATTGGCGTAGAACCGGATTTTTTTGCCTTTATGGTCCAGCCCTTCCACGCCGATTGCCCTGTTCCAGGAAGTCAGTACTCTGGTTACGGTTATGCCGGTGATTAAGGAAGCGCCGCGCTTTTGGGCAAGCTTCAAGGGCGCCAGGGCGCTCCACTTGGCGCAAGTTCGGCAGCCAACCACGCAATTGCCGCAGGATACGCACCTTTTAAAATTGACCAGCTTCGGCATAGGAGACATCTTTGCCCCGATTTTCCGGGCTGCCCGCATAATTCTCCTGGTGGCTGGGCCAAGAAATTTTTCCGGGACAGGCCTTGTGCCAAGCTCTCTTTCTGCCGCGGCAAACTCTTTACTTAAATCAATGCCGATTTTTTTTAATTTATCTTCCAAAGACCTGACGGCATTGCCGCAGCTGACCACCGACGTACCGCCGGCCATAATCGTGCGATAATAAAAAATGCCTTCCCTGGACTTGCTCCATAATCCGCACTTATCGTAAAGCCGGAAACAAAGAAACTCCGAGCCCATCTGTTTTAAGGAAACAGCCGGCCCCTTTTCTATGATTAAAATTTTTCTGCCTTTTTCTGCCAGCTCTTTGGATAAGCTCGCCCCGCCCACTCCTGAGCCGACAATAATAATATCGGCGCTGATTGCCAGTTTACGCGACATTGGCCGCCTGCCTTACTTTAGTAATCATCTGTGTATCCACCAGCTTGTCCCCCCAGTAAAAATCCGCGACTTCAAAGCCGTGTTTTTTGCCTAATTGGGTTATTTCATTTATTTTTTCCGCGGTAATATTGCCCCGGCCAAAACTGAAGTTTTCATAGCGCCTTTCCAAAGCCAGGATAATCGCTTCGGCAAAACACCCGTAAAGAGTGTCCGGCGAGGGCAGGCCAGTGTCCACGGGGAAAGTAATCGGCGTGGGAGACTTAGTCAGGCCTCCGGAAAAAATGAGTATGTCCTGCCGTGTTATCGGCGCGTAAGAAATATTCTTGGGATAGCCTACATCGCAGACTATCGCCCCGGGCTTGAACCAGTCAGTCTTCAGGATAGACGCCGAAACGCTGGCCACGGCAATAATAATATCCGCGCCCTTAACCGCCGCTTCATTATTGGTGGTGGCGATAATCTTGGCCTTATTCTTCTTGGATAGCTCTTTATTCAGGCGCTTAAGGTTATCCTTGTTCCTGCCGGTGATAGTTAATTGTTTTACCTCGTCTGCCAGCACCCTGGCGCAGCCGCTGCCGATGTCGCCGGTGCCGCCGACAATGGTAAGATTAGTTTTGCTGATATCTAAATCTAAAAGCCTGGATGCCTTGCGCACCCCCTCTATGACCATCCCAGCGGTAAAGGTATTGCCCGTTGTTACCGGCACATCCACCTGCCCGGCAATCTCCTGGCCGATTCTTTCCGCCACTATGGAAGTAAAACCTCCCAGGGCGACCACGCCTACGCCGTATTTTTCCGCGATTTTGCAGGCCTTGACCACTTTGGCAAATATCGCCCACATATCTTTTTCTACCATATCCGGAATAAATGTCGCCAGGATAAAACGGCCGTTTGTGACTGCCCCGGTCTTGGATTTAAATTCCACCACATCGTGCATTTTAAAAGACGGAGTAATGTTGAAAAGCTGGCTGATAAATTCCTTGGAAGGCATTTTGAAATTGGGGTTGAGCATCTTCAGGCATCTTTCCAGATGGCGGAAATTATAAAAATGTCCGATTACTCCGAAACCGGCAATCTTATCCTTGTCCCCATGCTTATAACTGAAATAGCGGACAGAGATTAAGCGGCGCTCCAGGGCCTCCAATATCGCCTCAAAATTCTTAGTCAGTAATTTCTGAATGTGGGCGTTGGCAAAATCCTGGATGGCCGGGATGCCGACCTTGAGGTAAACATTTACGCTTACCTCGGTCCCTTCGGGCAGCTCCCTGAACTGCCATTCTCCGTCAAATTCTTCCAGGTCCCCTTCTATGGCCTTAAAATAAATGGTATTTTCCTTAAGCCAGAGCACATCTTCCTCTGTCCAGCTGATGGGGACGCTGTCCAGCTGCACCCGCCACTTGGTTCTCATCATATTGCGCGTTTTTTCAATAACCTGCACATCCTTTACGCAAGGCACATACCCCGGGAATTCCCAGACCCGGGTAAGCAGGCGGATGACCCGCCATTTCCTGGCGGGGATAACCTTGGATAATTTTATCTCAATTAAGTCATTGTCTGGCATAGAGCATCTCCTGTATGGCATTTCTGATTTTAGCAATACCGTCCTGTAAATATAGGTCGTCAATCATATCGTCAAATTCCTTTAAGAGGTATATCGGCGCTCCTATCTTTGCCTTTATCGGGATAAAAAATCTGGGAAAATAGCTTGTCCTGGGCAGCGCCTGAAAAGTCCCGAGGATGGCGCAGGGCACAATGGGCCTGCCGGTCTTAATCGCTAAAAGCGCCGCGCCCCTTCTGAATTCTCTTAAGCTCCCGTCGCGGCTGATACTGCCCTCAGGGAAGAGGCCGACATTTTTTCCCTCTGCCAATAAAGAAACGGCCTGCTCGGAAATGCTGCCGGCAGGCAAGGCGTCTATTAACCGGAAGAACCACCTCAGCCAAAATATCCGGTAAAGGCCTCTAAATGCTATCCAGTAAGTTTTTTTAGGAATTGCCGCTCCGATTACCAGGGTATCCATATAGCTGAAGTGGTTAGCCACCACGATA
>VGKK01000071.1 GCA_016867095.1 Candidatus Omnitrophota bacterium
TTGATGACCGGGTTACCGGCAGGCTGGATGCCTTCGCGCCCTTTGCCAAGATTATTCATATTGACGTGGACCCGGCTTCCATCAGTAAAAATGTTGCGGTGGATGTGCCGATCGTCGGGGACGCCAGGAATGTTTTAGGCCAGTTATTGGAAGAGATTAAAAAAGTCCCCGATACTTCAGAGTGGCATAAGGCGATTAGTTCTTGGAAAAGGAAATACCCCTTAACCTATAAGGATAGCGCAAAGATTAAGCCGCAATATGTTATTGAACAGATTTATGAGGCGGCCGGAGATGGAGCGATTATTACTACTGAAGTCGGGCAGAACCAGATGTGGGCGGCGCAGTGGTATAAATATACCGCGCCGCGCACTTTTATTTCATCGGGCGGGTTAGGCACGATGGGCTTTGGATTTCCGGCGGCCATGGGAGTAAAATTGGGATGCCCGGACAAAACCGTGATTGATATTGCCGGAGACGGCTCTATACAGATGAATATTCAGGAATTAGGCACTTGTGTTTGTAATAAAATAAACGTAAAGGTCGCTATCCTGAACAATGGATACCTCGGGATGGTCAGGCAGTGGCAGGAATTATTCTATAAAAAGCGTTATTCCCAGGTCTGTATCACCAGCCCTGATTTTGTGAAATTGGCGGAGAGCTACGGCGCCTTAGGTATTAAGGTTACCAAGAAGGAAGAAGTGCGGCCGGCCATTGAAAAGGCGCTGGCAACCGATAATACCGTGTTTATTGATTTTCATATTGATCCGCAAGAGAATGTTTATCCGATGGTGCCTGCGGGCGAGGCGATTAACCGCATGATTGAGGGGTTAGCATAATAAAGTAAAAAATAACAATGCGGAATAACCAAACACCAATCTCCAATAACCAAACAAGTGTTAATAACCAAATCTCAATAATCAAACAAAAAAGGTTTGGTAATTGGTTATTGAATATTGTCCCGCGCTAAAATTAAAATTTAGCGGGATCCCGACTTTGTCGGGAGAATTTGTTTGGTATTTATAACTTGGTTATTGGTTATTTCGTTATAAGCAGGGTAGGGGATGAAGCATACCATATCAGTATTAGTAGAGAATAAATTCGGGGTCCTGGCGCGGGTTGCCAGCTTATTCAGCGCCCGCGGTTATAATATCGCGTCTTTGGCGGTTTCCGAAACTATGGATGCGGCCATTTCTTATATGACTATCGTGGTGGAGGCAGAGGACGAAAAGGTGCTGGAGCAGATAAAGAAGCAATTAAATAAACTCATTGATGTGATTACCGTGACTGATTTTACCAAAAAAGAGCATATTGACCGGGAATTGATTCTGGTTAAGGTTAATTGCCCGGCGAAAGATAAGAATAAATTGGAAAATATTTTAAATAAATACGTGGCCAAGATAGTCCAGCATAAAGGAGATAGCGCGATAATTGAGGCAGTAGGCGAGCAGGCGCAGATAAAGGGCCTTCTGGAAGCGCTTAATCATTTCGGCATCAAAGAGTTAATACGCACCGGCAGGATTGCCGTAGCGTATTAACTGGCGGGATAAGAACCTGTTAAAGCCGATTATCGGAGTATCAGAATATCAGAGCGGGATTATCAGAGAATCAGATTATCAGAAAAAAGAGGGAAGCTTTTTATGTTTCTGATGCTCTGATAATCTGATATTCCAGCTCTGATACTCTGTTATTCTGATATTCGCAATTAGGATATTATTAGTTAATCAGACGAAGGAGGACGGGGGGAATGTTAAAAATTTATTATGACAATGATGCGGACTTAACTTTATTAAAAGATAAAACTATTGCCATTATCGGCTATGGAATCCAGGGCCGCGGACAGGCATTATGCCTGCGCGATTCCGGATGCCGGGTAGTGGTTTCGGAGGTCGCCGGCACGCCGAATTTTGAGCAGGCAAAGGCCGACGGATTTATCCCGGTTTCCGCGGATGAAGCCGCAGCAGCCGGAGACATTATCCAGATATTAACCCAGGACCATGTCCAGGCAAAGGTTTATAAAGAAAATATCAAGCCGAATTTAAAGAAGGGCAAGGCCCTATGTTTTTCGCACGGCTTTAATATCCGCTTTAGGCAGATAAAGCCGCCGAAGAATGTGGATGTGTTTATGGTCGCTCCGAAAGGCCCGGGCGCCTTAGTCAGAAGGATGTATGAAGAGGGTAAGGGCGTGCCTTGCCTATTGGCGGTTTTCCAGGATGCTACCGGCGAGGCCAAGCACCTGGGCCTGGCCTATGCCAGGGCCATCGGCGCCACGCGCGCGGGAGTCATTGAGACTACTTTTGATGAAGAAACAGAGACCGATTTATTCGGCGAGCAGGCAGTGCTCTGCGGCGGGGTCACGGAATTAATCAGGGCCGGCTTTGATACGCTGGTGGAGGCAGGCTATCAGCCCGAGATTGCTTATTTTGAAGTTCTGCACGAGTTAAAACTCATTACCGATTTAATACAGGAGACAGGGATTTCCGGAATGCGGCGGCGCGTATCCAACACTGCCTGTTACGGGGACCTAACCCGCGGCCCGAAAATCATTACCGAGAGAACGCGCAAGGCCATGAAAAAAATGCTCAAAGAAATAAAATCGGGGAAATTCGCCCGCGAGTGGATTAAGGAAAACGAGGCCGGCCGGCCAATGTTTAATAAACTACTGGAAGAAGGCGATAAGCACCAGATAGAAGAAGTGGGCAGGCGGCTGCGCGAGATGATGCCCTGGATGAAGAAGGCGTAATTTCCGCCTCGCAAAATGTGCCAAAATTCTCTTGCGATAATTTTGGCACGCTCGGCGGAATAAATTCGCCCCTGCTGATTCGTTTTGCATTCGCAAAAACGAATCAAAACGGCAGGGGCTCATTTAGATGCCTTGGATGCGGAAGTAATTCCCTTGCCTAAACGCTTGTTAATTTCTTACGAAATTAACTGCGCAGGCTTCGGGATAAATTCGCGGACGCTTCGCTACAACTTATGTTCACTCGCTATCGCTCGTTCCGTAAGTTGTCCGCTCATTTAGATGCCTTGGATGAAGAAGTAAGTCGCCAGGTCACAAAGTCACAAGGTCACCAGTTTTCTAGAAATGGTGACTTTTACGGGTGACGTGGTGACATGGTGTCTTGGTGACCACATATGGAAAAAATAATTATATTTGACACGACGCTGCGCGACGGGGAGCAGGCGCCCGGCGCCTCAATGACCAGCCCCCAGAAATTGGAGCTGGCCTACCAACTGGAAAAGCTGGGCGTAGATGTGATTGAGGCGGGTTTCCCCATTGCCTCTGCCGATGATTTCAAGGCAGTAGAGCAGATTTCCCGGCGGATAAATAAAAGCGCGGTCTGCGGCCTGGCGCGCTGTATTAAGGCGGATATTGAGGCAGCCTATAATGCCACTAAAAAAGCCAGGCGCGCGCGCATCCATTTATTTTTGGCTACTTCCAAGATTCATATGCAATATAAGTTCCGTAAGGCCGAAGATGAAATCCTGGAATTGGCAAAGAGTTCTACGCGCCTGGCCCGCGCCAAGTGCCAAGATATAGAATTTTCTCCGGAAGACGCCACGCGCACCGAGAGGAATTTTATTTATAGGGTAATTGAAGAAGTAATAAAAGAGGGCGCCACCACTATTAATGTTCCAGACACTGTCGGTTACAGTTATCCCCAGGAGATACATTCGCTGGTCAGCGATATACTGAATAATGTCTCCAATATCAATAAAGCGGTGATCTCCATCCATTGCCATGATGATTTGGGCATGGCTACCGCCAATTCCTTATCCGCGGTTTTAGCCGGAGCGCGGCAGGTGCATTGCACCATTAACGGCATCGGCGAGCGCGCGGGTAACGCCTCGCTTGAAGAAGTGGTGATGGCTATTAAGACGCGTAGGGACGCCTTCGCGGATTTTTATACCGCCGTAAACACAAAGAATATTTTTAATATTTCGCGCCTGGTCAGCGGTTTTACCGGTTTTGCCGTGCCGCCGAATAAGGCGGTAGTGGGCAAAAACGCCTTTCGCCATGAAAGCGGCATCCACCAGGACGCGGTGATAAAAAAGAGCATTACTTACGAAATAATGGATCCGGCGGATGTAGGTTTTACCGAGGCAAAGCTGGTAATGGGCAAACATTCCGGCAGGCACGCCCTGGCCAAAAGGCTGAAGGAGTTGGGTTTTGTCTTAAGCCAGGACAGGATTAACGCGCTCTTTAGCGATTTTAAGGCCCTGGCAGATAAGAAGAAGGAAGTTTATGATGACGACCTGATTGCCCTGGCAGAAGAAAAAACCCGGGACACCAAGACGGCCTATGGACTTATTTTTGTAAAAGTTACTACCGGCACCGGCATTACCCCGCAGGCCGAAGTCAAAATAAAATATAAGAAGAAAATCTTCGCCGCCTGTTCATCCGGCGACGGCCCGGTAGACGCGGCCTTTAAGGCGGTAGATAAAATTACCCGCACCAAGGCAAAGCTCCTGGATTACCGTATTGAGGCGGTGACCAAGGGCCGCGACGCCTTAGGCGAAGTAAACGTCAAGCTTAATATCAAAGACAAGATAATTTCCGGAAAATGGGCAAGTACTGATATTATAGAGGCATCGGTAAGGGCATATCTGGACGCGATAAATAAAATAATTTCTTGATGGCGGCCTCCCCAAAAATCTACGGTTTACTCGGGTTTCCGGTCAAACACAGCCTTTCCGCCGTAATGCACAACGCGGCCTTCCGAGCCCTCAAAATAAACGCCGAATATAAATTATTTGAAATAAAGCCGCAGGGCCTGGAGAAATTCTTCTATAGCCTTGCCGAAAGGAATATCCGCGGCTTAAATGTCACTATCCCGCATAAAGAAAAAGTCATCCCTTTCCTGGATAATTTGTCTGGCGAGGCCAGGCTCATCGGCGCTGTCAATACCATTAAGCTGGAAAAGAATAAATTAGAAGGTTTTAATACCGACGGCCAGGGTTTTTTAAGGCACCTTCAGGAAGATTTAAAATTCAATCCCCGGGCAAAGGTTATCGCTATTGCCGGAGCAGGGGGCGCCAGCCGGGCGATTTCGGTTTACCTGGCCAAGGCAAAACCAAAGGCCATCGCTATTTATGATGTAGATGAAAATAAACTAAAATCGCTGGTCACTCACTTAAGGAGCCATTTTCCCGGCATACAGTTTAAAGAGGCAGATGCTGTTGAGGGGCTGGACTTGGAAAATGCCGCCTTATTCATTAACGCCACGCCTCTCGGAATGAAAGAAGGGGATCCCCTGGTAATTGATGAAAGCTTTATACACCGGCGCCTTTTAGTCTATGATTTAATCTATAACCCGCAAGAGACAAGATTATTAAGGGTTGCCAGGGTTAAGGGCGCGCGCGCAGCCAGCGGCCTGGGGATGCTTTTATACCAGGGGATAGGGGCCTTTGAAATATGGACAGGCAGGCCCGCTCCGGCAGAAGCAATGAAAGAGGCCCTAAACGAAGGAGTAAAAAAGATATGATCGCCAAAATATTCGTTTTTATTTTTGGTTCTATCGTCGGCAGTTTTCTGAATGTCTGCATCTACCGGATGCCTAAAGGACAGTCCGTAGTCTGGCCGGGTTCGCATTGCCCAAATTGCGAAAAGAAAATCCACTGGTACGACAACGCGCCTTTTATCAGCTATGTGGTTTTGCGGGGGAGGTGCCGTTTCTGCAAACAAAAGATATCTCCCGTATATTTAATCGTAGAGCTGTTAACGGCAATAATCTTTTTATTGTTTTTTAATTATTTCGGGTTAAACTACGATTTTTTTGTTAACCTGGTTCTTGCCTGTAGTTTAATCGTGGCTACCTTTATAGACATAAAGCACCGGATTATCCCCGATGAGATTTCCATCGGCGGCATTATCCTGGGGTTTTTATTCAGCGTGATTAGGGGTTTCCACCTGCGGCCTTTTTTC
>VGKK01000072.1 GCA_016867095.1 Candidatus Omnitrophota bacterium
CCTGGGCGCGGATTCGCTGGATACCGTAGAGTTAGTCATGGCCCTGGAAGAAGAATTCGGCATTGAGATACCGGATGAAGACGCGGAAAAGATTGCCACCGTGGGTGACGCGGTTAAGTATATTGAGGAGAAAGCTGCTAAGAAATAAGCGCTTGACTAATTCGCCTGAAAAATAGATACCCCGCCGCTAAGTTTGGGCGGGGTTTTTAATATTTAATGATATATGCAAGAACATAGAGTAGTAATTACAGGCTTGGGGGTAATTTCTCCTGTAGGCAACGATATCCCTGCCTTCTGGCAAGCGTTGAAGGAAGGCAAAAGCGGTATAGGGCCTATTACTTATTTTGATGTAAGTAAATTTGAGTCGCGTATTGCCGGCCAGGTAAAGGGATTCAGCCCCCAGCAATATGGCATAGGGATCAAAGAAGCCAGGCGTATGGCTCAATTTGTGCAGTTTGCGGTTGCCGCCGCCAAACAGGCGATAACCGACGCCGGGCTGGATTTAGATAAATTAGATAGGAGCCGCCTGGGAGTAATAGTCGGTTCAGGCATCGGCAGCTTGCAAATTATTGAGGAACAGCATAAAATTTACCTGGAGAAGGGGCCGTCCAGGTTATCGCCTTTTCTTATCCCAATGCTTATCGTGAATGAAGCCAGCGGCCAGGTCGCGATTAACTTTAACCTCAAAGGGCCTAATTCTTGCGTGGCGACCGCCTGCGCTTCCGGTTCGCACGCCATTGGCGATGCCTTTAAGCTTTTGGAGCGCGGGGATGCTGATATGATGATTGCCGGCGGCACAGAAAGTTGCATTGTGGCTACCGGGCTGGGCGGATTTTGCGCTTTAAAGGCGCTATCGGCGAGAAATGACGAGCCAGAGAAGGCAAGCCGGCCGTTTGAACGCGATCGCGACGGCTTTGTGATGGCTGAAGGCTGTGGCCTGGCGGTTTTGGAGACGCTGGAACACGCCAAAAAGCGAAACGCGCGTATCTTGGCGGAAATGGTGGGTTACGGGATGTCCTGTGATGCCTATCATATTACCGCGCCTGACCCTGAAGGCGAAGGCGCTGCCAGGGCGATGAATGAGGCGTTAAGGGACGCGCAGCTTAATCCCGAAGATGTCACTTATATCAACGCGCACGGCACCTCCACAAAACTCAATGATAAAATAGAGACTCTGGCTATAAAGAGGGCTTTAGGCAGCTATGCCAAAAAGGTAATGGTATCATCTACCAAGTCTATGACCGGCCATCTGTTGGGAGCGGCCGGCGGGGTGGAATTTGTCGCCTGTTGCCTGGCAATCAGGGACGATATCCTGCCGCCTACCATAAACTACGAACATCCTGACCCGGATTGCGACTTAGATTATGTGCCCAATACCGCCCGTAAAGTAAAAGTTGAAGTCTGCATGTCCAATTCCTTAGGTTTTGGCGGACATAACGCCACCCTCGTGGTCAAGAAGTTTAAGGGATAAATAATAGAGGTCACCACGTCACAAAGTCACAACGTCACCAGTTTGGGGTGACTTGGTGACTTGGTGACTTGGTGACTTGGTGACTTGGTGAAATGCCTTACACAATAGCAGAGAAAATACTATTGGCGCATACCAAAAAAAAGGATATCTGTCCCGGAGATTTTATTGAGGCGGATATTGACCTGGCTTTGGGTAATGATATTACCGCGCCCCTGGCGATCGCGGAATTCAAAAAAGCGGGTTTTAAAAAAGTACTTGACCGGGACAAAATCGTGCTTGTCCCTGACCATTTTGCGCCGGCAAAAGATTTAAGGAGCGCCAACCAGTGCAAGATTCTGGCTGATTTCGCCAAAGAGCAGAAGATTAAAAATTATTTTGAAATAGGCTGCATGGGCATAGAACACGCTTTGCTGCCGGAGATGGGCCTGGTTTTGCCCGGTGACTTGGTAATCGGCGCGGATTCGCATACCTGCACTTATGGGGCGCTGGGGTGTTATGCCACCGGCGTCGGCTCAACGGATTTAGCCAGGAGCTTTATTGACGGAAAATGCTGGTTTAAGGTCCCGGCGAGCGTTAAATTTATTTATAAAGGAAAGCTGAATAAATGGGTGGGCGGCAAAGACCTGATTTTATATACTATCGGCAAGATCGGCGTGGACGGCGCGTTATATAAAGCGATGGAGTTTAGCGGCCCGGTGATAGTTAAATTAGGCATGGATGAGCGTTTTACTATGTCCAATATGGCGATTGAGGCAGGCGGCCGCGCCGGGATTATTGAGCCGGACGACATTACATTTAAGTACATTAAGGAGGTCACCAGGTCACCAGGTCACCAGGTCACCCGTAAGAGGTTTGATACTTTAAAAAGCGATAAAGATGCTATGTATGAACGGACTTATGAGTGGGATGTGTCGGATTTAGAGCCGCAGGTGGCCTGCCCGCACTTGCCCAGCAATGTAAAGGCGGCCAGCGCATTAAAAGAGGTTAAGCTTAACCAGGTAGTGATTGGCTCCTGCACTAACGGCAGGCTCTCGGATTTAAGGATTGCCGCCAGGCTCCTGAAAGGCAAAAAAATTAAGGCCGGGTTAAAGTTAATCGTAATCCCGGCGACCCAGAAGATTTATCTGGAGGCGGTAAAAGAAGGCCTGGCTCAAGATTTTGTAAAGGCCGGGGGCGTATTTTCTACGCCTACGTGCGGTCCGTGCCTGGGCGGCCATATGGGGATTTTGACCGAGGGCGAAGCGTGCCTGGCGACCACCAACAGGAATTTTATCGGCCGTATGGGCAGCCCGAAGTCGTTTGTCTATTTATCTGGTCCCGCGGTAGCCGCGGCTTCCGCGGTTACCGGAAGGATTACGCACCCGGATTATATTGTGTAATGTGTAAACCCCGTTAGGCCCCGACCTAAAGGCCGGGGCTTTCTGGGTCTAACGGGGTAAAGTGTAATGTGTAATGTGGGTGTAACGCAAAAGAATGTGTAATGGAAATACAAAAAAACAAAGCATTTACATTACACAAAAGAACCGTTACACCTTGCGTTACACATTACACATTTAACATTACACAGAAAGAATTATGCTAATTAAAGGCAAGGCGCACAAATTAGGCGACGACATTAATACCGACGATATTATCGCGGCAAAATACCTGGTATCCAGCGATGCCGGAGAATTAGGCAGGCACTGCCTGGAGAATATAAAGCCTGATTTTTGCGATAAGGTTTCGGCAGGGGATATTATTGTCGCCGGAAAAAATTTTGGCTGCGGCTCCTCGCGCGAGCACGCGCCTTTGGCGATTAAGGGCTGCGGGATTTCGGCGGTGGTGGCCAAGAGCTTTGCCGGGATATTTTTTAGAAACGCGATAAATATCGGCCTGCCCTTTGTGGAATTAAGCCAGGCGAAAGAGATAAACGACGGAGATTTACTTGAAATAGATTTGGCCAATGGCATAATAAAAAACCTGACGCAAAATCAGGCTTATAAAACGCAGGCCTTCCCGGAATTTTTGCAAGATATTGTTAAAGAAGGAGGCTTGATGAATTATATAAAAGGCAGGGTTACGAAATGAACCAGAAAGAATATAAAATAGCGGTTATTCCCGGCGACGGCACCGGCCCGGAAGTAGTAGCCGAAGGCCTGAAGGTTTTAAAAAAGGCGGCGGAAAAATACGGCCTTAAGTATGAAACTAAAATATTTGATTTCAGCGGCGAGCGTTATTTAAAGGCCGCAAAGTTGGTTGACGACGCCGACATCAATGAATTAAAAAAATATTCAGCGATATATCTCGGCGCTGTCGGCCATCCGGAGGTCAAGCCGGGCATTTTAGAGGCAGGGGTATTGTTGAAATTAAGGTTTGCCTTGGACCAATATATTAATCTGCGCCCGGTCAAGCTCTATAACTCAGAATTCTGCCCGTTAAAGGATAAAAAACCCGCGGATATTGATTTTGTGGTGGTGCGCGAGAATTCCGAGGGGCTTTATAAGGGGATGGGAGAATTTAAGGATAAAGGCACAAAAGAGGAAGTAGCCGCGCAGATTTCTTATAATACCCGGCGCGGGGTAGAACGTTGTATTCGCTATGCCTTTGAATATACCAGAAAGCGCAATATGAGGAAAAAACTGACGCTTTGCGGAAAGACCAATGTCCTGACCTATGCCTGGGATTTATGGCAGAGGACATTTAACGAAGTGGCGAAGGATTATCCGGATATTGCCACTGACTACGCGCATGTGGATGCCACGACGATGTGGTTTGTGAAAAACCCGGAGTGGTTTGATGTGATTGTCACGGATAATATGTTTGGCGATATTATTACGGACTTGGGGGCGATGATTCAAGGCGGTATGGGCATTGCCGCCGGCGGCAATATTAACCCGCAAGGCGTATCTATGTTTGAGCCGATTGGCGGAAGCGCGCCTAAATATACCGGTAAGAATGTGATTAATCCCCTGGCTGCGATTTGCGCCGCAGGGATGATGTTAGAAAATTTAGGGGAAGTAAAAGCTGGCAAGGCCATAGAGGATGCGGTTATAGAGGTGGTGCAGACAAAGTTAAAATCCCTGGCCGCGGGCAAAATGGGGTATTCAACGACAGAAGTCGGGGATTTAGTTGCAGCCAATCTTAAATGAGGAAATTAGATGAAAAAATATAATGTCGCGGTAATTGGAGTGGGCGCGGTGGGGGTGGAGATGCTGCGGGTTTTGCGGCAGCGGAATTTCCCCGTCGGAGAATTACGGGTATTTGCCCGTTCTGCCCGAGAAATAGATGTGGACGGCCAAAAATACGCGGTAGAGGCGATTTCTCCCGAAGGTTTTGCCGGCATAGACGTCGCTTTATTTGCCGGCACCGAAGGCGAAAAAGGCGCGGCAGCAACCTATGCCGCGGATGCCGTAAAAAGAGGGGCTGTGGTTATTGATAATGGCGCGGATTTCCGTATGGACCCTAAAGTCCCCTTAGTGGTTCCGGAGGTAAATGCCAAAGACATAAATCCCGTTAGAAACTGGTTTAGATTAAAAAGAAAAGATGTTTCTAGCGGGGTAAAAAAACACAGCCCAGAGGGGCGTGGTTTGGCTTCCAATAGCCAAAGCCACAAAGGTATAATCGCCAACCCCAATTGTTCCACTATTCAGATGGTCGTGGCCTTATGGCCGATTTATCAGAAAGCGGGGATTAAGCGTGTTGTCGTCACTACTCTTCAGGCTGCCTCTGGCGCAGGCAGGGGCGCGGTGGAACAATTAAAAGAGGAAACTGCTAACCTGTTAGCCAGTTGGCCTGTTATTAATCTGAACGGGCAAACGGGCAAACGGGCAAACGGGCAAACGGCATTGCCGCAGCAAATAGCTTATAATGTTTTTCCGCATATAGGCAGCTTTGTAGAGGACGATTATACTAATGAAGAATGGAAGCTGGTGCGGGAGAGCCATAAGATTATGCACGACGATAAAATTAAAATTTCCGCCACCTGTGTCAGGGTACCGGTAAGGACCGGCCATTCCGAGTCGGTATATATTGAGACCGCAAAGCCGCTGGCGGCTGATAAGGCCAGAGATATCCTATCCCGGTCTAGCGGCATAATTGTTATAGATGAGTCCAGGAAGAATCTTTATCCTATGCCGAAAGATGTTGAAGGCAGGGATGAAGTTTTTGTCGGCCGCATCCGCAGGGACCCTTTTGTCAAGAATGGCTTATGGCTTTGGGTGGTCGCCGATAATTTACGCAAGGGCGCCGCGACTAACGCCATTCAGATTGCCGAGGCATTAATACAGTGAATAAGAAGAATGTCCCGATGGTGTCGCTTCTTCGAAGCTTCCCATCGGGATCCCGACCCCGAAACGAAGTGAGGGCGTCGGGACGTAATATCAAGCTGGAAATAGAGTATGACGGCACGGCTTACTGTGGTTGGCAGGTTCAGGTAAGTCACAAGCA
>VGKK01000073.1 GCA_016867095.1 Candidatus Omnitrophota bacterium
GAAAGTCTTTGAGCGCCAAGACCGAGCGCGTGGTTACGCGGGCCGGCCTTAGCCTGATTGCCGCCCTGGCCATACTGGTCAGTTATAACGACATCGTCAGGTTTTTCGGCGATAAGATTGCCCGGGGATTTAAATAGATGGTTATATCAAGGCGTAAAACTAAAACCATAAAAATAGGCAAGGTGCGTATCGGCGCCAGTCATCCGGTTGCCATCCAGTCTATGGCTAAGACGCCGACCGCCAATATAGAAGCGACTGTCAGGCAGATAAACGAATTGGAGCGGGCCGGTTGCGAGATTGTCCGCCTGGCGGTAAAAGACAGCGTGGATGCCAGGGCATTAAAAGAGATTAAGCGGAGCGTGAAATTGCCGGTAGTCGCCGATATACATTTCAGCTGGCAATTAGCCATCCAGGCCATAGAAAGCGGCGTGGATAAAGTCAGGCTTAACCCCGGCAATATTTATAAAAAAGAACAGGTGCGCGAGATTGCCAGCGCGGCAAAGCTAAACCATATACCCATCAGGGTAGGAGTGAATTCGGGCTCATTAAGGAGCGGCGCGCCGCGGCCGGATAATCTTATAAAGAGCGCTTTAGATTATATAAAAATTTTAGAGGGGCGCAAATTTTATGATATTGTGGTTTCACTGAAGGCGTCTTCTGTGCTGGATACCATAGCGGCCTATCGTAAGATATCCCGGCTTTGCGATTACCCATTGCACCTGGGTTTGACCGCGACCGGCCTGCCTTTGCAGGGCGCGATAAAGTCCAGTATTGCCATCGGGGCTTTGCTATTGGAGGGGATTGGTGATACAATAAGGGTATCGCTTACCGATAGCCCAATAGAAGAGGTAAGGCTGGCCAAGGCGATTTTAGAGGCCTTAAGGTTGCGCCGCTTTGGCCCGGAAATAATCAGTTGTCCGACTTGCGGCCGCTGTAGAGTTGACTTAATTGCGATAATAAAGAGATTAGAAAGTTCATTATCCCGTTATCCTGTAGGCCGGTTAGCGGGTTCGCCGGTTCGCCGGTTAAATCGGCACACCGGCACACCGGCACACCGGCACACCGGCAAACATATAAAGGTGGCTATAATGGGCTGTGTAGTTAACGGCCCGGGCGAGGCCGCAGAGGCGGATATCGGCGTTGCCTTCGGCAAAAGAGACGGATTATTATTCCGAAAGGGCAAGGCAATAAAGAGAGTTTCTTTTTCTAATTGTCTAGGCGCGGTTTTAAATCAAATAAGAGAAGGCGATGCTTAAAAAATTAAAAGACAAGATAAAGGAAAAGCTTATCTCCAAATATAGCGGATTGTTGTCCAGAGAGACGATTAATCTGGAAGAGTTAAAAGAAGTAGTTAGGCAGATAATAAATGATACTATTTACCAGGGGCATATTAACTTATCAGAGAAAGATAAGAGCGTAATCCTGGGTGATGTAATTGACGATATTACCGGCTTAGGGCCGCTGGAAAGCTTCATGAAGGATCCCCATGTCACCGAAATAATGATTAACGGTTTAAAGAAAGTGTATATAGAAAAGCAGGGCACAACAGAATTGACTGATGTTGCTTTTGAAGACGAAGGCGAAATCAGATACATTATAAGTAAGATGCTGGCGCCTACCCGCCGCCGGGTTGATGAAAGCTACCCTTACGCGGAGGTTTCCCTGAAGGACGGTTCGCGGGTAAACATTGTTATCCCGCCCATTGCCTTGGGCGGGCCAGCCGTAACCATCAGGCGTTTCCTGAAGGACCTGGGGTCAGCGGAGGATTTAATTAAGTTAGGCACTTTAGACAGGCGCATGGCCGATTTTTTAATTGCCTCAATTAAAGCCAAGGTTAATATAGTTTTTTCCGGAGCTACCGGGGCCGGAAAGACTACTACCTTAAATGTGTTTTCTTCTTACATACCGGCAGGAGAACGGATTATTACCATAGAGGATACTGCGGAATTAAGCTTAAGGCAGGAGCATGTAGTGCGCCTTGAGTCCAGGCAGCCGAGCATTGAGGGCAAGGGGGAGATTACTATTAGAGACCTTTTTAAGAATTCCCTGCGTATGCGGCCAGACAGGATAATCCTGGGCGAGATAAGAGGGGCTGAGGCATTAGACTTGCTGCAGGCGATTTGTTCCGGCCATGGCGGTTCTCTTTCGGTAATCCACGCCGAATCCCCTCAAGAGGTTGTTGACAGGCTGGAAACTATGATTTCGATTTCAAGTACGCCGATTAGAATAGAAACAATCCACCGGCAGATTGCGCGCACCATTAATTTAATAGTGCATCAGGAGCAGTTATTGGATGGTTCCAGAAAAGTTACGCGCCTGAGCCAAGTCTCCGGCCTTAAAGACGGGCAAGTTGTTATAGAGGATATTTTTGTATATCATCTGGAAAGTTTTGACGAGCAGGGTAAGGCTAAGGGAAATTGGAAGGCTACAGGGGTTGTTCCTAATTTCCTTGGGAGATTCAAGAAAACAGGCGTAAATTTATCGGAAGAGATATTCAGAGAGTAACCAGGCGAGACAGAAATGCTTTGGTCAAAGACTTTTATCCCTACCTTAAAGGAAACGCCGCAGGAAGCCGAATCAGTGAGCCATCAGCTGATGCTGCGCGCCGGGATGATCCGGATGCTGATGGCCGGGGTGTATTCCTATCTGCCTTTAGGGTTAAGGGCCTTGAATAATATCCAGGAGATAATCCGCCAGGAATTGGATTCTTGCGGGGCCTCTGAATTACTGCTGCCGGCGTTGCAACCGCAGGAATTATGGCAGAAGACCGGCCGCGACAAGGATATGGGCGAGGTAATGATTAGGTTTGTTGACCGCCGGGGCAGGAATGTCTGCCTGGGGCCCACGCATGAAGAGGTGATTACGGATTTAATGAAGAACCACATCTCCAGCTACAAGCAGCTGCCTTTAGTGCTCTATCAGATACAGACAAAATTCCGCGATGAAATCCGGCCGCGTTTTGGCCTGATCAGGGCCTGCGAATTCGTGATGAAGGACGCTTACAGTTTTGATAAGGATGAGGCGGGATTGGATAAGAATTACCAGGCAATACACGATGCCTATAAAAGGATATTTAAGCGGTGCGGCCTGAATATTTTAACCACCCAGGCTGACCCGGGCGTGATGGGCGGAAAGGTTTCCCATGAATTTATGGTGCCGGCTAAAGACGGGGAGGATTTGGTTTTATGCTGTGTTAGCTGTAACACCAGCCAGGCCTTTAAAGAAGGGGAAAGCCAGGATTGCCCGAAGTGCGGCGCCAGGCGGAATAAGGTAAGCTGCATTGAGGTGGGGCATATTTTTAAATTAGGCGCCAAGTACAGCGAAAGCCTGGGAGCGAATTTCCTGGATGCCCAGGGAAAACGCCAGGCCATTATCATGGGCTGTTATGGTATAGGCGTATCCAGATTAATTCCCGCAATTATTGAGCAAAACCATGATGACGCCGGCATTATCTGGTCGCAAGAAATCAGCCCTTATCAGGTGGTTATTCTGCCTTTGGATGTGACGGATAAGAAGATTCTGGATTTGGCCGCGGAGATTTACCGGGAGCTGGAGGATAGCGGTATCAACGCGCTTTTGGATGACCGCAACGAGCGCGCCGGAGTAAAGTTCAAGGACGCGGATTTGGTGGGCATTCCTTTGCAGGTAATTATCGGCCAGGAATCCCTCAAAGAAAATAATATAGAATTAAAGGCGCGGCGCGGCCAGGAAAAAATTACTAAAACCAAGGCCGCGATCATGGAAGAAATAAAGGAGATTTGCAAAAAGAATGGATAGAGAAGCCGTTAGCGCGGAATTGAGGGGAATCTTCGCCGAATACCTAGAAGGGCGGGGAATAGAGTTAATAGACCTTTTGTGCAGGTATGAAGGCAGGGACCTGTTTTTGCGGGTATTGGTAGATAAGCCCGAGGGCGGCGTCACGCTGGGTGAATGCGCCGAGATTAACCGGGATATGGCCGGGATTCTGGATGAAAAGAATATTTTAACGCAGCGCTATATTTTAGAGGTATCTTCTCCGGGCCTGGACAGGCCGATGAAGACAAAGAATGATTTCCTGCGCTGCCGCAATAGAAAGGCGAAATTTTTTCTTTCAGAGGCGGTCAGCGGAAGGATTGAATGGGACGGGATAATCAGCCGGGTAGATAATGATACGGTATATATTGATACAGGCAGAGAGGTTGTTGAGATACCCTTAACCAAAATTAATAAAGCGAAACAGATTTTAGAATAAGACAGAGACGTGTTAAATGCGAATATCGGAAGACCAGATTATCAGAACGGGATTATCAGAGTATCAGATTATCAGAAAAAAACGCGAAATTTCCTTATTTCTGGTATTCTGATAATCTGATACTCTCGCTCTGATATTCTGATAGTCCGATACTCGCAGTTAAGAAGTCGGGATGAGATTATGAAATACTGTGCAAGGGAGAAATAATATGAGTCAGGAATTATTAGCGATAATAGAACAGATAGAGAGAGAAAGAGGCATAAAGAAGGAAGTTTTGATTGAAGCGGTAGAGGCCGCGCTCTTGAGCGCCGCCAAAAAGGTGATTGACCTTAAGCCTGAAGAAGAAATGAAAGTTGAGATTGACCGCGAAACCGGAAAAATAAGGGCTTTCAAAAATAAAGAGGAGATTGATTCCATAGATTTCGGCCGCATCGCGGCTTCCACCGCCAGGCAGGTCATTATACAGAAGATACGCGAGGCGGAAAAAGAGGTGGTCTTTAGCGAATTCCAGGATAAGGTCGGCGAGATTGTCAGCGGTACGGTATACCGGTTTGACAAGGGCAATATCGTCGTGGACCTTTTAGGCAAAACTGAAGGCGTGATTTTAAGGCGCGAACAGTCCCCCAAGGAGGAGTTTAAGCAGGGGCAGCGCATCCGGGCGTATGTAGTTGAGGTGAAGAAGGATGTCAAGGGGGCCCAGATTATCTTGTCCCGCACCCATCCGAACCTGGTAAAGAAGCTCTTTGAATTGGAAGTGCCGGAGATCTACGAAGGCATAGTGGAGATAAAGTCCATTTCGCGCCTGCCGGGAGAGCGCACTAAAATCTCCGTCTGGAGCAAAAATGAAAAGGTGGATTCTGTGGGCTCCTGCGTGGGTATGCGCGGCAACCGGGTGAGGAATATTGTGAATGAGCTGCAAGGCGAAAAAATTGATATTGTGCGCTATAATGACGATATCCGGGAGTATATCAAGGCCGCGCTTTCGCCCGCGGAGGTTTCAGAGATAAAATTAAATAAGGAGGCCCTCAAGGCCGAAGTGATTGTGGCGGATGACCAGCTTTCCCTGGCAATCGGCAAGCACGGCCAGAATGTGCGCCTGGCCAGCCGCCTCATCGGGTGGGAACTGGATATACGCACCAAGACTACGGCGGCAGGCGCGCAAGAGCCGGCGGCAAAAGAACTCTTAAAGGAAAAGAAAGAGCCGGCGCCGGCAGCGCAGGAATCTTCCCTGGCGCAGTTATCCGGCGTGGGAGAAAAAACCCTAGCCGCTCTTTTAGAGGCGGGATTTAAGGTTTTAGAGGATATTGCCAAGGCAGAAATCCAGGATTTGACTAAAATAAAAGGTATCGGAGAGAAAAAGGCGCAGAAGTTAATTGACGAAGCCAAAAAACTGGCGCGTAAAGCCAAACAATGATTAAAAAAATAAAAAAAGTAAAACCTGTCGCCAAGAAAGAAGCTAAGCCCAAGATTAAGAAGGCGGTCCCGAAGACAGTTAGGATAAAAGCCGTCAAGCCCAAGGCGCATAAAGTTAAAGCGGTTGAGCCTAAGCCGGTTAAAAAAACTTTAGTTAAGAAACCGGCGCCGGTTAAGCCTG
>VGKK01000074.1 GCA_016867095.1 Candidatus Omnitrophota bacterium
CTTTTTGGTCATCGGGCCGATTTTGCCGTCAATGGCTCCCGTGTAATAATTGGCATTTTTTAACGCGGTCTGAATCTCCATTGCCGTAGGCTTATAAGGCCCTGCCGGAGGCAAGGGTTCTAAGGTGGCCGCGGCCTGCGCTGCCGGCTGCATAGCTGGGGCCTTAGCTTCGCCGGATACCTTTGCCTCTGTATTCAGCGTGCTTAGGGCCTCCATGGATAAAGGCTCTTGCATCTCTTCAAGAGACGGCTGCTTTTTTCCGCATCCCGCGAAATTTACCATCACCCCTAATACCAAAATAATAAATCCGAGATTCTTCATCTATTTTCACCTCCTTAAATGAGCAGATAATTTATGAAGCTCTAAAAAGAACGACATAAATCATAGCGAAGCGTCTGCGAATTTAACCCCACACACCAATTGATATTTAGCCGAGGCTATACTCCCAATTGGTGTGGGGGTAAGTTCGGCCAGATAAGTTATGTCGCTCTGCGAGCTCCATAACTTATGGCCTCACTCATTTTAACAGACTAACGCAAAAAAGCAAATATAATTTTGCTATTGAACACAGAGTTTTTTATCAATGAACGCCATGATTTTTTTGATAATATCTTTTTCTTTATTTTTTAACTCTGCGGTCAAACCCTCTCCAAAAGAAGCGTCTTTTATCTGTATCCCCGCTATATATATCCGGGCCTTGACGCCTAATTTTTTCGCTAGCGCGAACATACCCTTGAGATTGAATTCATGTGTGGAGCCCAGCCGAATATCTGAATTGCGGCTGATATCTTCGGGGCTGAATATCTTTACTTCTCCCGCGGCCAGGCCGGCGTCAATACCGTCAATAAGAAGGACGCGGTCATAATCCCGGATGCGGTTGAGTAAATCAAAGCTGGCGACGTTAAAGTCTAAATAATCCAGGCCGTTCCTTTTATAAAATTTAAGGAGAGACTCCAGAATGACTATGCCTATTCCGTCATCTCTCCTTAAGGTATTGCCAACGCCTATTACCGCGGCTTTCTTAGACAAATTTTACATCCAGCAGGTGCGTGGCACAGGATATACAAGGGTCGTACGCCCGCGCCAGCATCTCTAAATCCAGGGTAATTTCTTCCTGATTCTTTCTGCCTACCAACTGCGGAACCAGCTCGCGCATATCCTGCTCTAAATTACCTATATTCTGGTTCGTGGGGATGACGCAATTGGCCTGGGTAATCCGGCCTGATTCGTCTATTGAATATTCGTGGAACAAAGAGCCGCGGGGCACTTCCACGCAAGCGGCGCCGGTATTCGGCTTGTATTTAATTTTGCCGGCCTGGCTTCTCTTTGGCCAAGAGGCGACAACCACCTTATCTTCGTTTAAGCCGTCTTTTAAGATTTTCTCCATAATTTTAATTGACTCTTCCAGGCAGTGTACCCACTCTACAAGCTGCGCGGCGGTGTTTAAATAAGGATTATGGCAAGGCGCTTTTAGGCCTAATTCCGCCGCCACCTGCTTTGCCTTTTTGTGCAACCGGTCAAAATTATTGTTGAAGCGGGAAAGTGCGCCCACGGCATAGGGTTTTCCGCCTATCGCGGATACCTTTGCCCGAGAATAATCCAGCACTGTCTCGGTAAAAAGCTTCCTGTAATCGCTGGCTTTTGTTTTCTGCCTGCCGCTAACCACCAAATCGCCGTCATACATCGCGTATTCTTCTTCGGAAGACAGCGACATATACTGGGTCGGCCTCTGGAATTCGGGAAATTTAAGTTTCTTTACTATTTTTACGGTCTCCTCGCCGTCTTTACGGCTGTCCAGCATCAATTTATAGAGTTTTTCCAACCCTTCCTTTGCGGGCGCTTGAGTCAAGCCCCCGATGACGTAACTAATGGGATGAATATGCCTGCCGGCCAAAACCTCGCCGGCGTAATCGCTCATCCGCTTCATCCGTAAGGCCATTTCAATCACCGGCTTATGCGTCTTTATTAGCGGCACGATACTCTTTACGCCCAAGAGGTCAGGCGCGGCTAAAATATAAATATGCAGGATATGGCTGTCTAACTGCTCGGCATATAAAAGCAGTTTTCTCAGCATTATGGTTTCTTCAGAAGGTTTAATACCCAGGGCGGCCTCGCCGGCCTTAATGCTGGCCAAGCTATGGCCGCAGGCGCAGATACCGCAGATACGGCTGGTCAAATGCTGGGCCTCCCAGATGGAGCGGCCCACCAGCATAGACTCAAAGAAACGCGGAGACTCAATCACCTGGAATTCGCATTTCGCCAGTTTCCCCTCTTTTACATCCACGACAATATTGCCGTGCCCTTCCACGCGGGTTAAATACTGGACGTCAACAGAAACATTTTTGGAAGCCGGCTTACTTGAACGCTTGGTCATATTTCTCTCCCATAGAATCATTATAAAGGGTAAAGTGCTGCAATATCTCCTCTAATTTTAAACCGTATTTTAATAAAATATCCTTTTGCCCGTCTGCGGCCGGATTATCCACTAGGCCCCGGCAGCCATAACACCTGTTGCCGTTATTAACGCACCAGGAGTTGCACCCTGCGCGGGTAACCGGGCCAAGGCATTCCTGGTCTTTCTCATAACGGCAGACATTCTCGTTCATCTTGCACTCCGTGCAAACCGCATAATTAGGCAGAACATAAGGCCTGCCCATTAAAAGGCACTTAATCACCGTGATTATCTCCGGGATATACGCCGGGCAGCCATGGATGAAGTAATCAACTTTCACTACCTTATGCACCGGCATGGTATTAATCGTATTTATGGTATCGGACTTTTTGCCATAGACCCGCTCTTTGGCTAATTCTAAAGGCGCGCGGTTTTTAATTCCGTTCACGCCGCCGATAGTCGCGCAGGCGCCCAGGGCAACCAATACATTTGCCTTTTCCCTGATTTTCTTTACGCGCGTCACATCCTTATCCGTCGTAATACTGCCTTCTATAAAAGCGATTTCATAATCCTGGCCTTCTTCGGACATAATCTCGCGGAAATTTACGATATCCACCAGCCCGGCTACCTCCAGCAGGGCCTGGCCCATATTCGCAAACTGCAGCTGGCAACCTTCGCAATCGGTAAAATCAAAAAAAGCCACTTTTGGCTTAGCCCCTCGACTCCGCTCAGGGTTAAACTGCTTTTTCATGGCATTCTCCTTTAAAATCTTTGAGCTGGGCGTAGTTAAATACCGGCCCGGACTGGCAGACATAAACGCCTTCTATCTGGCAATGCCCGCATTTACCCAGGCCGCAGCGCATCCTTCTTTCCAGCGAAACAATAATCTGGTATTCGGGAATCTGTTTTTTGAGGATTTCGGCGATGACAAACCTGTACATTATGGGCGGGCCGACCACTACCGCGTAAGTCCTGGCGGGATTAATATCCACGCCGGGAATTAAAGTGGTAATCAGGCCTACGTTTCCGTGCCAATCCGCGTCAGCGCGGTCTACGGTACAATTTATCTTAATCTCCGACCTTTCCATCCATTCCTCGGTCTCCTCTTTGAACAAGAGCTCTGCCGGAGTTTTACAGCCTACTAGTATCCACACATTGCCAAAATCGTTTTTATTATGGGTGATATACCTGATTAATGACCTAAGCGGCACTATGCCCAGGCCGCCGGCAACTATCACGATATCGTATCCAAACATATGGTCAATGGGAAAGCCCCGGCCAAACGGGCCGCGGATGCCCACAATATCGCCTTTATTTAAGGTATGCAGCTTATTGGTGAATACGCCGACATTTCTTACGGTCAGGTCAAAAAAGCCTTTATCGGTAGGCGAAGAACAAATGGAAATCGGGGCCTCGGTATAACCGAATATGGAAACCATGACGAATTGCCCGGGTTCATGCCCCAAGTTAATCTTTCCCTCCAGCTGGATACGGAAAAACTTCTCTTTATCCGTAAGCATTCTGGCCTCTATGATTTTGCCTCTCATCGGCTTATAAGGAGAGGTCTTCATTTTTTCCAAAAGTATTTCGCGGTCAATCATTTCGCCTCCCCTCTTTCTGCAACACCCGACGCAGAAGGACGCTCCGGTGTGCCGCTTTCTGCGGCAAGTAAAGAATTTACCGTCTCTATCAGGCTGATCTCGGCCATGCAAGTCCTGGTGCAGCGGCCGCACCCGGTGCAAAAATAGCGGTTGAATTTATCCACCGGATATTTGAACTTTCTGTAGTAGCGGTGCCGCTGGCGGCTGTCGCGCCCTTTGCGGAAATCCTCGCCTCCGGCGACCTTAGCATAATCCTCCATCTGGCAGGAATTCCAAATGCGGTAGCGCATCCCCTCGTTTAAAGATAGTTTCATCTCGTCGCTAGTATCAAAACAATAACAAGTCGGGCATACGCTGGTGCAATTGCCGCAGGCCACGCAACGCCTGCCCACATCCTGCCAAATCGGCGAAGCAAAATGCCGGTCAAAAGTTTCGTAAATCTTGGCTAAAGAACCGTTAAGCTCTTCCTTAAATATCTTCTTCTTGGCTTCCCTGACGCGCTCCAGGCTAAGCATATCCGCGTCATTGGCTTCTTTAATATAGGTAAGGCCGCGGATGAGCTTTTCTCCTTTTTCGGAGTTGATGTGCAGGATAAATTTCTCTCCGATATCTACGAGCATTAAATCATAGCCGCCGCGCGGCACATGGTTGCCCATAGAAGTGCAATTGGCGTGTTTATCGCAATACTCCAGGCACTCAATGCCGATAATAATCATTTTTTCTTTCCGGTTCAGGTAATTCGGGTCTTCGGGGGATTCCCGGAAAATTACGTCCAGGCATTGGATGCCGGCGATATCGCAGGTATGCACGGCAAAAAGGATAAAGTCTTCAAATTCCTTGATGGCCTTGGCGGTCTTAAAGGGCCTGATTTTGAATTTAAACAATTTTTCTTTTTGCGGGAAATAATATTTTTTGGGGGGCAGTATAGTGGGGATATATTTCAGGGCGATCTCGCTAATATCCTTTACCGGCCTGAAAACAAAAAGGTTCTCTTTTTTCCGGGGGGCGTAAAGCCTTGCCCTCCCGCTCAAATACTCCAGCCAGATATTCAAGTCTTCTTTTTTTATGCTCGCGTATTTCATCTAATTCGCCTCCGATTATGCCTCTTTAACACTAATTCTCACGGATTAACACGGACTTTATCCGTGTGTATCCGTGTTAACAAAATCTAACTTAGTAATTTCCAATTCCGGGCCGTAAGGAACCTTGTGAAGCTCTACTTTAAGGTTTTCCCAGCGGGTGCCGGCTGACTCTTCGCGGTAATGCGCCCTAAAATGTTGGCTGCTTATACCGCCGAATTCAGAAAGAGAAATATATATCTTCCTGATTTTCTTGGCAGACGATTTCTCCTCTTTATCCAGGTATTGGAATATATTTTTTAAAAGGTGTGTTTCGTGCATGGGGCATTAATAATTGGAAAATCTATAATACCATAATTTCTCCGGGGGTCAAGAGAAAAAGGCTGGTAATCTGTCAACTTGGAGAGGGCGGCGGGGGCGATAACCTGGCCCTGACCAGGTCGCTGACTAACTTACTATCTGCCTGGCCGGCCACTTTGGCAGTTACCTCTTTCATCACCTTACCTATATCCTTCATATCTTTGGCGCCGACGGCAGACACCGCCTCTTCAATTATCTTCTTAATCTCCCCAAGCGGCAGCTCGGGCGGCAAGTAT
>VGKK01000075.1 GCA_016867095.1 Candidatus Omnitrophota bacterium
ATCCAGCGAATCCGCGCCCAGGTCATCCACAAAAGACGCTTCCGGAGTTACCTCTTCCGGCTTTACCCCCAACTGCTCAGCGATGATTGACTTTACCTTATCTTGCACTGCCATTAGTTTCCTCCTTAAATGAGCACGTGACTTACGGAACGAAGCGAACATAAGTCACTGTGCGAATTTAAACCATCCCGCCATCCACCACAATCGTCTGGCCGGTGATATAATCCGCTTCCTGCGACGCCAGGAATAAACACGCTGCCGCCACATCTTGCGGTGTGCCAAACCGATTTAACGCGATTTCCTGCCGCATCTTTTCCTTTAAATCTTCCGGCAGGCGGGCGGTCATTTCCGTCTGGATAAAACCCGGCGCTACGGCATTAACATTTATATTGCGGCTGGCCAGTTCCTTGGCCGCGGTTTTAGTCAGAGCGATTATGCCTGCCTTGGAAGCGGAATAATTTGCCTGCCCGGCATTACCGATTAAACCGATGATAGAAGCGATACTCACTATCTTGCCGGCACGCTGTTTGAGCATAACCTTGGATGCGGCCTTAATGCAATTAAAGGCGCCCTTTAGGTTTACGGCCAAAACCGCGTCCCAATCCGCATCGCTCATCCGCAGGATAATGTTATCCTTGGTGATGCCGGCGTTGTTAACTAATATATCAACCTTTGCAAATTTGTCAAGAATTTTATTTATCCCCTCCTCTACCTCGGCATAGCTGGTCACGTCTATTTTTAAAGGCAAGGCTCTCCTCCCCAGGGCCTCAACTTCCCCGGCAGCCTGCTTTGCCGCTTCCGGGTTCACATCGCCAATGGCTATATCGCAGCCTTCTCTGGCAAAGGAAAGCGCGATGGCGCGGCCAATCCCTCTTGCCCCGCCTGTAACCAAAGCTACCTTGTCTTTAAGACGCATCTAACCCGCTCCTTGAAGGATATCTTCCTTCTTTTCTATATTTACTACCCGCCCGTTTTCATCAATACGGCGCATCAACCCCTTTAAGACCTTGCCCGGCCCAAACTCAATAAAATCCCTGACCCCTTGCGAAAGCATAAATTTCATTGAATCTTCCCAAAGGACCTGCGAATAAACCTGTTTAATTAAACTTTCTTTAATCTCTGCTACCGTGGTCACCGGCCGGGCGCTCACATTGGCTACTACCGGTATCTTTGGCGCGCTAATACTGACCTTTTCTATTTCTTCGGCCAACTTTAAAGACGCTTCCTTCATTAACGAAGAATGAAACGCGCCGCTTGTTTCTAATAAAATTACCCTTTTGGCAGCAGCTGCCTGGGCTAGCACGGCCGCCTTTTCAATCTCCGCCACGCCTCCGGAAATAACAATCTGGCCCGGGCAATTAATATTTGCGATTTCGGCCTTACTCTCCTGGCAAATCTTCCTGACTGCCGCTAAATCCAAGCCTAAAATTGAGGCCATCCTGCCGGGAAATTTTATTGCGGCCTCTTCCATAAACTCGCCCCGGCGCCTGACTAAATGCACCGCGTCCGTAAAAGCCAGCGCTCCGGATGCGACTTGTGCCGAATACTCCCCCAAGCTTAATCCTGCCGCATAACTTGCGGCTTGCGGCTTGCGGCTTGTGACAGCCTTAAAAGCCTCCCAGGCCGCTATGCTCATTGTCAAAATCGCCGGCTGGCAATTATTCGTCCGGGTCAACTCTTCCAGCGGCCCGGCAAAACAAAGCTGAGACAAAGAAAAACCCAGGGCCTTATCTGCCTGGTCAAAAACTGCCTTGCTTTCGGCAAAGGTTTCATATAAATCCTTGCCCATGCCGACATACTGGCTGCCCTGGCCGGAAAATAGATAAGCAATCTGTTGCATTATTTAAGAATACCGGAATATCGGAAAATCAGAGCGAGAGCAGCAGATTATCAGAATATCAGAAGCAAAAATATAAATCTGATACTCTGACATTCTGATAATCTCGTTCTGATACTCTGATATTCCGATACTCGTATTTAAAAAGTTATCCCCACTTTATTACGCAAGCTCCCCATACTAACCCTGCACCAAAGGCATCAAGTAGAATAATATCGCCTCTTTTGATCCTGCCTGCCCTTACTGCTTCGCATAACGCGGTAGCGGTGGAAGCTGAGGACATATTGCCGCGCCTTTCAATATTCAGGTAAATTTTTTCCGGCGCTAAATTTAATTTTTTGGCCATCGCCATAATAATGCGCACATTGGCCTGGTGCGGAATGACCAAATCTATATCCTTACACTCCAGGCCCGCCTTTTTTAGGACGTTCTGCGCGGCCTCGGCCATAATCGTAACCGCTAATTTAAACACTTCATTGCCCTTCATCTTGATATGATGCAGCCGCTTTCCCAAGGTATGGGCGCTGGCAGGGTTTCTTGAGCCGCCGCCCGGGACCATCAGCAAATCCGCCTTTGAGCCATTACAACCCAGATAAGTAGAAAGGATTCCGCCGGACTTGGCCTCTGCCAAGACTACGGCGCCTGCCCCGTCCCCGAATAGAACGCAGGTATTCCTGTCCTGCCAATCCGTTATCGCAGACAAGGTTTCTGCCCCGACTACCAGGGCATTTCTGGCGCTGCCGCGGGCGATAAACTGCTGGGCTACGGTAATGGCATAAACAAAGCCGGCGCAGGCAGCGGAAATATCAAAACAAATGGCGTCTTTGGCGCCCAGGGCGTTTTGCAAAAGACAGGCCACGGCGGGAAAAGGCATATCCGGAGTAATGGTGGCCACAATAATCAAATCCAAATCCTGGGGCTTTAATTTCGCGTCGGCTAAGGCGTCCTTGGCGGCCTTTATGGCCAAATCAGAGGTGGCCTCGCTTTTGGCGGCTAACCGGCGTTCCTTGATGCCGGTACGGGTGGTAATCCATTCATCAGAAGTATCCACCATTTTCTCCAGATCCGCGTTAGTCAAAACTCTTTTCGGCAGATACTCGCCTACCCCGATTATTCCTACCCTTTTCATATTAACTTTATTATTGCTCTTTCGGTTTAATCGCCTCTTGTATCTTTTCGTTAAATTTACGCTCTACTTCTTCCTTGGCGACCCTGATGGCGTTCTTGATGGCCTTGACATTAGAGCGGCCATGGCCGATAATGACCACACCGTTAACCCCTAATAAAGGCGCGCCCCCGTATTCCGCGTAATCCAGGTCTTTCTTAAAACGGGAAAAGCTGGGCATTAAAAAGATTAACCCCAATTTCCCCAGGGGATTGCTTGACAATAGGTGCCGCTTTAAGAACACCTGCATCGTTTCTACTACGCTTTCCGTGACCTTCAGGGCGACATTACCCACAAAACCGTCGCAGAGCACAATATCGCTCTTGCCCGAAAATAAATCCTTGCCTTCTATATTACCGATAAAATTAAGGCTGCTTTTTTCCAGGAGCTCGCGCGTCTCTTTTACAAAATCCGTCCCCTTGGTTTCTTCTTCCCCTATATTTAACAGCCCTATCTTGGGGGTGGGCCTGTTTAGTATATAACGAAAATAGGCGTCAGCCATAATACCGTACTGCAATAATTGCGTGGGCTTAGGGTCAATATTAGCGCCGACATCAATAATAAGGGATATGCCCTTTAAGGTGGGCGTAATCAGGGCGATACCCGGACGTTCAACTCCAGGTAAAAGGCCTAACCCTAAAGTCGCGGCGCAGACCACAGCGCCGGTATTGCCCGCGCTGAAAAAACCATCCCCCTGGCCATCCCTAACCAGATTTAAACCTACCACAATAGAGGAATTCCTCTTTTTCCTGACGCTGGCTGCCGCGTGCTCATTCATCTGAATTACTTCCTGCGCCGGATGCGCTGAAATCAGGCCGCCCTGGTATTTGGCCTTATTTAACAGCTGGTTAATCCTAACCTGGTCGCCTACCAGCCCGACCTCCACTCCATATTCCTGGACTGCCGCTACCGCGCCGGTAATGACTACCTCCGGCGCGTAATCGCCGCCCATCGCATCAACTATTATTTTCATGGCTAATTATCCAGTCTCAAAGTCGCCCCTTCGCAAAGTCACCACAGGTGACCTTGTGACTTGGTGACCTGGTACCCCCTATTGTTTTTTCTTTTTCTCTTTTACCTTTATCTCCATAACCTGCCTGCCGTCATAATAGCCGCAAACCGCGCAAACCCGGTGCGGCAACTTTGGCTGTTTGCATTGCGGGCAGAGTATCAAATTAGCGGAACGTATCTTCCAATGCGTGCGCCGCTTTCTTCCGCGCGCCTTGGAATGTCTTTTTTTAGGTAACGGCACCTTTTCCTCCTCATTATTGAAAATTCTGTGTAATGTTAACCGTGTAATGTGTAAAGCTGGTGTAATGATTCTATGTGTAATGTAAAAAATTTATTTTGTATTTCCATTACACATTTATTTGCATTACACCCACATTACACGTTACACTTTAAACGTTACACAATTACAATTACCTTCATTTAAATTCTTACCGCATTTCGGGCACAGGCCCTTACACTTCGCCTGGCATAAAGGCTTAAAGGGGTAATCCAAAATTATCTCTTCCCTGATATCCGGCCCCAAATCAATGGTTCGACTCCGCTCACCATTGACACTGAGCGCAGTCGAAGTGTCAATGATCAACTCTTGTTTATCTACCGGGTAGCTTAATCTAAAAGTCTTGTTTAAATCGCTTTCAAATTCACTCAGGCAGCGGCTGCACACCAAGCGCAGCGACGCGGATAAGGTTAAATCCGCGGTCACGGCATTGGTAATCTTGAAAACCCTGGCCCTTATCTTGACCGGGCCGCGAAATTTAACTATGTCTGTTTCTAAATCTAACACTGCTGCGGATAACTCCTGCTCTAAGGTAACCCCTTCAGGCGTTATCTGATTTATATTTATTTTCACCCCGTTACAAACCTCCAGATTCGATTATTAAGTAATTTATGAACCCCAATCAAATTTGTTTGTAACGGGGTTCACGAGGGTTTACGAATCTTGTTTTTAAGCGCTTTCTCCACAAAATCCGGGATAAAACAGGATAAATCCGCGCCCAAAGAAGCTGCCTCCTTCAAGAGTTTAGAGGAAAGATAACAGTAGGATTCCTGCGGCATCAAAAAAATCGTCTCCACTTCGGACGAAAGCTTTCTATTGGTCAAGGCCATCTGGAATTCATATTCAAAATCTGAAACCATGCGTAAGCCCCGGATTAAAACTTTGGCCTTTTGCTTACGCGCGTATTCCACCACCAGCCCCTCAAAATCATCCACCACTACGCCGTTCAGGCCGGAGACTGCCTGCTTGAGCATGGCTACCCGCTCCTCTACGCTAAAAAGGGGCTGCTTATGGGGATTATGCGCCACAGCTACTACGACATCGGAAAATATCTCCTGCGCCCGCTTAATCAGGTCAATATGGCCGTAGGTTACCGGGTCAAAGGTGCCGGCATATATTGCTTTCTGACACATCTTGCGTTATCCTGTTAGCCTGTTAGTCTGTTAGCCTGTTCAACGGGCTAACCGGCAACGGACTAACGAAACTACTGTTTTTTATAGAATGATAATGTGGTGTCGCCGTATTTTGCTTGCCTGAATAAACTTAAAACTCCCAGGT
>VGKK01000076.1 GCA_016867095.1 Candidatus Omnitrophota bacterium
AAGATGATATCTCCCGGGACAATATCCTTTGTGGCTATCTCGGTTACTTCGCCTGAGCGCATTACTTTGGCCTTTGGCGATGACAACTCCTTGAGAGAATCCATAGTACTCTGCGCCCTGGATTCCTGTATAAAGCCCATTACCGCGTTAGAACACAATACAAAAAGAATAACCGCGGCGTTGGTGGTTTTACCAACGAAGAAAGAAATCAAACCGGCGAACAACAGGATGTAGATAAGCGGGCTTTTGAATTGTTTAACAAAGATGAGAAATTTGCTTTCCCTCTTTTTTGACAGCAACTGGTTTAACCCGTATTTATCTAGCCTGGCCTTGGCCTCTTGGCCGGTGAGCCCGGATGCGCTAGTCTGAAGATACCCCAAGACCTCTTCTATCGAATGCTGGTACCATTCTAACTTTTTCATTTTTTGCCTGTCAAATATCTCTCGGTAAATTTTATGATATTATTCATCATGACAACTGTTTCAACCGGATATTTCCCCACGGCTGATTCTGCAGAAAGCATAACAAAATCAGTGCCGTCTATTATGGCGTTTGCCACGTCTGTGACTTCTGCGCGGGTAGGGCGAAGATTATCCGTCATACTCTCAAGCATTTGTGTGGCGGTAATGACGAATTTGCCTGCACGGTTGCATTTTTTTATAATCATCTTTTGGATAACGGGGATTTCATAAATAGGCAACGATACCCCCATATCCCCGCGCGCGATCATGATGCCATCTGAAACCTTGATTATCTCATCAATATTCTTTATACCTTCCCTATTCTCTATCTTGGCAACAATCCGGCACCGCGAACCAGGATTAAACAATGCTCTTACATCCAAAATGTCATTCTTGGTACGCACAAATGACTGGGCGATATATTCCACGTTTTGCTTTTGGCAAAAAGACGTATCCTCTATATCCTTGCGACTAATGCCGCCGAATTCAAGCCTCGCCTGCGGAATATTTACACCCTTATGCTCCTTCAGCAGACCGCCGATAATTACTTTGGTCTTAAGCCTGTTTTTTGCTCTGCCGATCACTTCTAAGGCGATATTCCCGTCATCTAAAAACATCTGGTGTCCGGTCTTAATGCTACGTAGCGAGCCTTGATAATCAAAAGGTATTATTTCATGAGATCCTTTTATGTTTTGCTGAGTAAGCCATACTACCCGGCTTTTTTTAAGCAAAACCGAGGCAAGAAGGCTGCCTACTCTTATACGATGCCCCTGAAGGTCACCAAGAATCTTGATGCGCCTTAGATATTTAGTGTTTAAAAGCCGGGCAAGCGCTATCCTCTGAAGCAGCTCCTGCGGTTTACCGTGGGAGAAGTTCAAACGGGCAACATCCATACCCGCAAGCATCATTTTCCTAATCATAGTCTCGCTTGATGATGCCGGACCGAGAGTACAGATTATTTTAGTTTTTACCATAGAATCCCTTCATAGTACCTGGCTTACTTATAAATAAGCATTTAACACATACTCCTGAACCATTCTTTGGGTGTTAAAAAATGAGGCGTTCAACGCTATCGCGTGACGCATTACTTCCAGCCATTTGTCTTTCTCTTTGTAGAACATCGGAATAATTATCTTCTCTAATTTCTGGTATAAATCACGGGCATCCTGCGCGCTATCTCTGCCCTGACTTTGCAAAGTACCAATAGCCCAGCCGGTAACGTTCTCAATACATCCTTCTATCCACCACCCGTCAAGAACGCTCAAATTCGGCACACCGTTAAGGCAGGCCTTCATTCCGCTTGTGCCTGAAGCCTCCTGCGGCGGAAGGGGATTATTCAGCCAGAGGTCGACACCGCTGGTAATTAATCTTCCCTGTGTCATATCGTAATTTTCAAGATAAGCTACCTTAATTCTGGGTTTAAGCTCTTTAATCCTTGAAAAAATATTTCTTATCAGCTCTTTTCCACCGCCATCACTGGGATGAGCCTTCCCGGCATAAATGATCTGCATCCTGCCTGCTTTATCATTGATCTCGGTCAACCGGTTTATATCGCTTAATAAAAGGTCTGCTCTTTTATAGGCCGTGACACGCCGGGCAAAACCTATAGTAAAAGTATCTTGGTCCATACCGGCTCCGGTACGGGCATTAACATGATCAATGAGCTCTTTTTTTGCCTCTTGGTGCGCCCGGGATATCTCGTCTTTAGGAATACCCATGGCGTAACGCAGGGAAAAATAATCTGATTGCCAACCGGGTATATGTTTATCATAGAGCTTTTTGAACGCGGGGGCTGCCCATGTCAATAAATGAACCCCGTTGGTAATAGAATCTATGGAATAACCGGGAAACATCTCCCGCGTCACTTCTCCGTGTCTCTTGGCTACTCCGTTTATATATTTACTTAGGTTCAAAGCGATCAAGGTCATATTCATTTCGTTGTCCCGGATAAATATATCCGGCATTTCAAGGGGCAGATTACTCTGCAGGGCTTTTCTTGCAAGCTCAAGCGGAAATCTGTCGTGGCCTGCAGCTACCGGTGTATGGGTGGTAAATATACACTTGTTCCTTACTGACTCAAGGTCATATTTTTTATGCAAGTCCTGCTCGCCGTCTTTTTTTGTCCTCTCCAATAATTCCAGCGCCAGAAAGGCGGCATGGCCTTCGTTCATATGGTATTTCTCGATATTTTTATAGCCGATAGCTTCGATGATCCTCACTCCCCCTATACCAAGGATTATTTCCTGGCAAAGCCGGTACCACTGATCGCCTCCGTAAAGAAAACTGGTCAGGTTGCGGTCGTATTCGGCGTTTTCCTGTAAGTTAGTATCCAGAAAATAAACAGGGACTATTGCTCCGGTAATCCCTTTTATGCCATATTCCCAGGCTTGTATTTTGACTTTTCTTCCTTCAATGTTCACGCTTGCTTGCGCCGGTAAAAGCGTTAAAAACTCTTCCTTTGGCCAGCCTGCAGGAGCCTCTGCTTGAGCACCGTTTGAGTCCAGTTTCTGCGCGAAATAACCTTTTTCGTTAAGCAGCGTTACAGCGATAAGCGATACCCCTAAATCCGCGCAGGATTTTAAAGTATCACCTGCCAGGACCCCTAATCCGCCGCTATAGGTGGACATCTTGGTGTCAAGGCCCGCTTCCATGGTAAAATAGGCGATATTTCTTTTCTTGAGATCTTGTTTATTCATAAAACTCCCCGGCTATCTTGAAAACTTAAGCTGAAACTGAATACATTTCTTTATACAGCCGCTGTGCGTCTTCTCTGCGGCACAGTTCTGTCCCGGGCGTCATCACCGCCGCTGTCCCCGCGGCCACGCCGAACCGTATCGCATTAGGTACAGGCATGCCTTTTGCCAAACTTAAGACAATACCCGCAACCATGCTATCACCGGCGCCTACTTTACTTATAACGGGCACTGTCGGCGGCACAATATGCTCTACTGTTTCATCAAAGGCCGCAATAACCCCGGCCGCGCCAAGCGAAACAACCACTATTTCGCTTTGTCTTGTTTTAACAAGCTCACACGCCTTTTCTTTTATCTGCGGTTCTTCCTTTATCTCTCCGTTAAAAAGCTCTTTAAACTCACGGATATTTGGCTTAATCAAGTACACGCCTTCCCGTAAAGCTAGATTGAGATTTGCGCTCGGGGCGTCAACGATGACTTTAATGCCTTTTTCTTTTCCTATCCGCGCTACGCGCGCGTAGAAGTCCAACGGCACGCCAGAAGGAAGGCTACCGCTGGCCACGATATAATCCAGCCCTGGCTCCGTACTTCCCAATTCATCAAGGCATTTCTGCCATTCTTCGTCACGCAAAACAGGCCCGGGCATCCCGAAGCGGTACTGAAGGCCGGTTGCGGAATTCCGGGAATTCCGGGGGAATTCCAATTCCGGGGACACATTACTTAATTGTCTAATTATGTATTATGTCCCCCGAATTACCAAGATATAATTATACTGCCGAATAATGGAACCTGAATACCTATTATAAGCGTGGTGATGATTCTATCAAGCGCTTTAGGTAATTCAGAAAATGGGAGCAAAAAACCTACGACATAAGGAAATGAATTAAAAAATACTAAAAAATCTAGGCTGAGAAGAATAAATATTACAGCTATAACCCAAATACCGATTAACCGTTTTTTCACCATGCCTCACTCCTTATGTTAACTTATGAATTATCAGTGCTTTTATCGCGGCGTCGAGTTGTTGGCAATTCCGGGCAATTCCGGGGACACATTACTTAATTGTCTAATTATGTATTATGTCCCCCGAATTATTTTATGTCCCCCGAATTATTTGCCTATCAATGGGACCATTACGCGCTCAAGCTCGGCGGTAAGGCGCTTGGCCGAGACTGATTCGGCCTCGAGGCCGTAAAGGACCCTCTCCCCTTTTTTGTTGTACTCTTCGAGGTATTGCTGGTTTTTGTAGTCTCTTTTGTGGACCTCTTTTAGCCAGTTTAGATTTTTACCCCGCATGACCTCTGTCTGTTTAATTCGGTATTTAGCTAGTTTGATTTCTTCCGGTGTAAGCATATCAGGGTGTATAAGGTCGACTACCCGGGTGTTCGTTATTCCGTAGAATCTTAAGTTGTCGACGAAGGCGTCTCGGATAATCCAGCCGCTGGTGTCATAGTCTACTATGCTGAATAGATAAAAGGACCTCTGAAGGTTGATTCCCTTCTTTCGGACAATGTCTACGAAATACTCCGAGGTCAGGACCGAAGGCTGGCCGCCCAGGGCGAGGATCGAGACTTTGTATTTATCGGCGAAGTCTGAAAGGAAGTCCTGGTGGCCTAACTTCTCTGAGAAAAGGACGATGTTGGCGTTAGCCCCTACTTCCCTGTGGGCCTGGTTCTCGTCGCGGAAACCGATATCCTCGTATCGCATTACTTCTATTTCTTTCACCATATAGACGATGTTATCGATGAGCTGGGCGTATTGATCGGCCTTGGTGGCCAAGGCACCGGCTCGGGATAAGGTTGGTTTGATATACATGTACCAGAATGTCCGGATGAGTTCTTTTAAGGGCGGCTTCTCCCCTTTTTGGATTATCTCTCTAGCTTGCCAGACAATGTTGCGCATTAGGCGGGCAACATTGACAGGATAGTCGGTAGCGCCCTGTTTGAAATTCTTTATGAGCCACTCTTTGGGCTGGTCGTGGATGAGCTCGTCGTAATGGCGGATGCCGGCTTTGCGAAGCCGGTCTTGTAGGGACCCTGGTTTTGGCATGGTTTAAGTTTACAGGAAATGATCTTGATTTACAAGGAGTATTTTTGTCTAAAGGGATTTTTTGCTGTTAGAAGGCGAGTTTAAGGCGGCTAAAGATGAATTGATAAAGTAACGAATGGTAGGGATATTCGAGGCGTCTCTTACCGACAAATCGGGTGACAAATCCGACTGCCAGTATTCCTTTGTATCAACATCCATTATTGTGAGCTTGCCTGACCAACCAGCACCGGTATCAATGTTCCATACATTACACACATGAATAGGCTGCAATGTATTGTAAACCCCGTTAGAAAATTCACTTGA
>VGKK01000077.1 GCA_016867095.1 Candidatus Omnitrophota bacterium
TACTGAGCCTCCGAAAAATAATGGATACATTGGAAGCCCGGATTTAGGCCGTATGCAAGGCGCGACGACGAAGGCGTAGTCTTCAGCACTACGCCGAGGAGGAGCAACGCCGCAGACGGCCGAAAGGCGGGCTTGCCCATCGTTAAAAAATATAGGGCTGGACAATTTTGGGCTGCGACTGCGTCACTCGTCCTTGCCGTAGTGCTGCGACTACGGCTGCGTCCTCGTTCCTTGTCTCGCTCCAAAATTGGCTCAGCCAATGTATTCATTATTTATCGGTGGCTCAGTAACATACTGTTAACTCGCCCGGGTAAAGTTTAGGCTAGGTTAATATCTTCTATATGCAAGGCGGGATTGGGGATAAGGTTAATTCTTGCCCGAAATCTATTTTGCAGGTGCGTTAAATTCATTTTATCTTTAGAAATTTCCTCGCAGACAGCGGGATTGCAGGTAAGAGTGGCCTCTCTGGCGGGCTTAGCCTTTAAAAATCTTTTTAACTCTTTCAGCGCGTAGACGCTCATCGTAAGGGGCGACTTTACCTTGCCTTTTCCCTGGCAATAGGGGCAAGGCTGATAGGAAAGCATATGCACGGTCTTATGGATGCGCTCCCTGGTCATTTCCACCAATCCAAACTTGGAAATCCCCAGAATATCGTATTTTGCCTTATCCTGACTGAGCGCCTTCTTTAAGATATTCAAGACCTCCCGGCGGTGCGCCTCCCTTTCCATATCAATAAAATCTATCACGATGATGCCGCCCAAATCGCGCAATTTCAGCTGATGCGCGGCCTCTTCGGCCGCCTCGCAATTAACCCTAAAGGCGGTCTCCTCCTGGGCGAGCTTCTTTTTGAAGCCGCCGCTGTTTACGTCAATGACCACCAGCCCTTCAGTAGGCTCAATAATAATATAGGCCTTGGATTTCAAGTAAACCTTGCTCTCAAAAATCCTGTTAATCTGCCGCTCAATATCCTTGTCTTCAAATAAATTATCGCCGCGGTAGAACTCCACTTTATTGGCCAAGTACCCCAGGAATGTCCGCATAAAATTTTTTATCCGGTAATATTCCGGTTTGGAATCTACAAGCAGCTTGGAAACATCCTCGGTAAAAGAATCCCTGATGGCCCTCAAGGTTAAATCATATTCCTCATAAATCAAGCTGGGCGCTTTTTTGCCGCGCATAATATTCTCTATCCTCTTCCATAACTTAAGCAGGAACTTGGCATCCCGGTACAGCTCCTGTTTTGACTTTCCGCTGGCAGCGGTGCGCACGATAAAGCCCACGTCGCCGGGCAGCCTGAGCTCCTGGAATACCTGGCGCAGGCGCCTACGCTCCTGCTCGTCTTCTATCCTGCGCGATACCCCTAATTGCTTATCCTGGGGCATCAACACCAGGTACCGGCCGGCAATGCCGATCTGGCAGGAAAGCCGCGGCCCTTTTGTGCCAAAGGACTCTTTTACTACCTGCACTAAAACTTCCTGGCCCTTCTTAATCTCCGCCGGGCTGATGTGCCGGGGCACATCCGGCGAATCAAAGGCGGTTTCTATCTCGGATAAATAAAGAAAACCCTTTTTCGGCAGGCCGATATCCACAAACGCCGCTCCCAGCGACGGAAGAACCGCCTCTATCTTGCCCTTATAGATATTGCCCACGATAGTCTTATCCTGCGGCCGTTCCAGATAGAATTCTTCCAGGCGGCCCTGATTAAGTATCGCCACCCGCTTTTCCTGCGGCTCTATATTAATTAATATTTCCTTATTCATCTTCCTTGTTAACCAGTTTGCCGGTTAGCCGGTTAACCGGTTATTTTTGAGATAACGCATAAAACCATTTGCTAACTTTCTTACGGATTTAGCTTGATTATAAGTATCGCCAAATTCCTTCTCTGTAATATATTTTCTATCTATTGCCGCATAAAGCTCTGACTGAACCTCAGAAGAAGAGCGTTTCGTATAGGAAAGCATTTGTATAAATTGTTGCTTTGTATCGCTATCAAAGCCTTCCGCCACATTCGACATACAAGAAACTGCGGCTTTCTGAATCTGCTCTTTTAAACCAAAATCTTGCTTAAATAAACCTTTATTTGTTAAATTATATACCATATTGACTAATTTTCTGGCTTCTTTCCAAACATCTATATCTTCAAATTGCTTTATTAACATATTTTTTACCCGTTTACCCGCTCACCGGTAAACCCGCTCACCGATAAACTAACACGGGCTAACGGACTTTATTTGGATGCCTGGCGGTAACTGTTTCTGCAATCTTTCCCTAAATTCCTCCTGCCCTATCCATGCTTTCAGCGTTATAAGCGCCTCTTCATGGCCGCTCTCCAGCCCCAACTTTAAGGCGCGCTTAATGCTGAACTTGGGGTGCGGGCTAAAGCCTTCGGTCATCTTAATCGGCAAATCCGCCCGGCGCATGGCCCGCGTGAATAAACGCATCAGGTCTAAATGCGAGATAAACCTCATTGCCCCCTGTTTAGTAAATATGAAATTTATTTTATACATTCGCTATTTCTTATTTACCTGCTTCTGCGGCGCTTCTTTATTTGCGCCTCTGTCTAAGCTATTCTCTAATTTAACAATTTCCTCCGGAGTGAACTCTCCCTCCCTGACTATGCGGGCAGTAATAAAAATAAGCAAGTCTACCTTTTGGGTGTCTATGGTATCGCGCCTGAATAACGGCCCCAAAAAAGGAATCTTGCTCAAGAAAGGAATGCCCGTGGTCCCTGTAGATTTAACATCCTTAAGCAAGCCTCCGATGACCACGGTCTCCCTGTTCTTCATCAGTATGCGCGTCTCCGCCTCTCTTGTCTCAATTATAGGATAGGCATTTGTGCCTAAGGTGCTGGTATAGGAGGTCACGGCAGGATGTATAATCATATTAATATACTCATTCGCCCCTACCTGCGGCACAACATTAAGCTGGATGCCGATATCCTGGTAATAATCCAGGGTTACCGTGGAAGTAGCGGTGCTGCCGGCGCCGGTAGTTTCGGTCTTAAGTATAGGGTACCTGGTCCCGATTAATATCGTGGCCTCCTGGTTATTTAAGGCCATCACCCGCGGCGCGGACAGAGTATTGGTATGTATATCTTCTTCTAAGGCGTGCAGCATCACTTCAAACTGGTTGCCGGTTAATTTCTGATACAATATCTCTAACCCGGTATCATACGGCTCTACTCCGCTGATATCAGTGGCCTTGGGGCCGAACACCGCGGATTTTATCTGGGAACCTAAAACATGGCCGCCGATAGCCTGGGCAGTAGTGTTGTCTGAGTTTTTCTTCAGTTCCGTACCGGAAATCGTTTTTGACTCCGCGCCAGCCGAGCCAATTCCCCAATCAAAGCCTATGTCCTTCAACTTATCCCGATTCACCTCAATAATCCTGGTTTCAATCAAAATCTGCTGCGGCATAATATCCAGCTGCGCGACAACCTCTCTTATCTTGTCCAACGCCGGCGCAATATCGCTGATAATCAGAATCTTGGAACGGGACAGTTTTTCTTCCCCGAGCCTTTTTCTCTTGCCTAATTCTTCGCCGCCGAATTCCCACCCTGCCTGGCCGGTCATTTCCAGGACGGTAATTTTACCGCGGCCGGAAAGCTGGGATTCCAGCGCCTTTTTGGCGTCCTGGGCATCAATGTATTTCAGATAAAAAACCTCGGTAACCGTCGGCTGGACCTGGGCAAGCTCTACTTCCTGTTTTTTGAGGCTGGTAAGTTTATCTATGGGCGCGACCGTAATAATATTGCCTGCCCGGTCATAGCCAAAACCGTAAGTCTTTAAAATCACGTCCAGCGCCTTGTCCCAGGGCACATCCGTCAACCTGATGGTTATATTTCCCATAACCTCGGGCGTGGTGACAATATTTACTCCGGATTTATAAGAAATAATCTTCAGGACATTGCGGATATCCGCCTCCTTAAAGTCCAAAGTCACATTTTGCGAGGCCGCTAAATTTTCTACCACGGCTGTCTGCTCTTCGGTTTTTGTCTCTGCCTGCTGCGGGGCAGGCTCTTTCGTGGTTGCCTCTTGCTGAACCGGCTCCTGTTCAGGCTCTGCTTGCTGGACAGGCGCTTCTTTAGCCTCTTCTTGCGCAAATAATCCGCTAACCGCTAACAAATAACCGATAACCAAAAACATAATGACCCTTGTTATTCTCATAGCCCCTCCTTTTTCAATTCTATTTCCAGGGGTTGACCTTCCTTAAGAAAAATCACTTTATTTTTCTCTATCTTAAAGACCTGATAACCATCGGCACTATCCCCGACCTTTACAATCTCGCCGCTAACTATAGCGTAAGACAATCCTTGTTTATCATAAATAATGCCTTCCAGTAATAATTTTTCCGGCGCCCCTTCCTGCTCTAATTTTAAAATCCTGCCGTCGCTGGTAACCAGGGCTATAAAGGGATTGCGCTTATTCTGGGCATTATAGACAAAGTCCTGGCTTTGCGCAAAGACAGCGCTGGCGCAAATTAAAAATAAAACTGCAAAGACGGTTATAGCCCCAGAAGATTTATTTTCTGACATTGGTCTTTAAGGTTAAACTTACATTTTGCCTTACGTAATCATCGGCGCCGTGGGTAATTTTCATTTCCTCCACAGCGACAAACTCCTGAAGATTCTCCAGGTCATTTATGAATTTACCAAGGTTATGATAACTGCAGGATAAATCCAGGGTTATCGTGGCCTGGCCAAAACTTGCCGCTGCCGCGGCGGCAGAACCATTTTTTGGCGCTTTGGGTTTCGACTCTTTATCCTTTGCGGGCGTCATCTTAGCCATATTGGCGTTATTTTTATTGGCGATATCTGAAATATGCTGTAAAAGCAGGGGAATTTCTTCCGCGGAAATTATCTTCTTGCCCTTTGATGCCGCCTTCTGCCTTATCTTGGCCTCTTTATCCTGTAAGTTGCGCGTATTCGCCAGCTCTTTATTCAAATCGGCGATATCTTTACTTAATTTTACGATCTTGGGGCTGGTATTTTTTATCCATTTAAGCTGTAATTTAAGTACGACGGCAAAATCCAGGTATAGTATGGCCACGCCTATCGCGGCAATCATCAATATTTTCTTTTTATCCAGGCCGCCTAATTTTAATTTGCTTAATAAATCTGCCACTTCAACAGCCTCGCTTATTTTAATGTCGCTACCAGTATAAAATCCACCACCTCATAACCAGCGATTACCCGGCGCTGCAAAGGGCCTAATTCTAAGCAACCGAAATCCTTGAAGAACGCCGCGTCGCCTTTTAAATTGCCGATAAACCGATTAATTACGCCTATCTCCTGTTTTTCTAAAGATATTACCGAACCCTTCAGGGTAAAGGTTTTGGGAGTAAGCGCTATTTCATTAAACCAGATTCCCGCCGGCAAATCTAAACTCAACCTGTTTAATTTTTCCGACCATTTTATCCTCTTATTGCTCAACTCTTGCAGCGCCTT
>VGKK01000078.1 GCA_016867095.1 Candidatus Omnitrophota bacterium
CCTCTTGGGCCTAGTTTTTTCTTCTCCCACCGCGCTTAAAAATTCAGAAGGGATATATTCGGGGAAAATCACCTCAATCTTATCCGCGCCGCTTAAAGCAACAACCCCCATCCTTCTCTTTTGATACTCCTCTGGCGGGTAAATATTGGGATTATAAAAAAATCCGGTGACCTGAAAACCCTGCTTCTTTAATTGCTGCGCCGGATAAATCAAGCACGGCGCGCAACAGGTATGGAGTAAGAGCTTCATCCCGAAAATAATTCGTCTTGTTTTTCGTATTTGAGCCCGAAGTGCTCAAAGGTAAGCTTGGTGGCGACCCTGCCCCGCGAGGTCCGCTTCATATAGCCGGTTTTCAAGAGGTAGGGCTCAATAGTATCGGCAATGGTATCTACTTCCTCATTCAGGCTGGCAGCCAAAGACTCTACCCCCACCGGCCCGCCGTTATAAACCTCAAGGACCAACTTTAAAACTTTGCGGTCTAAATCGTCCAGCCCCGCCTTGTCAATACCCAGCTCATCCAAAGTCCGGGCGGCAACCTTGGCGTCAACGCTGTCCAGCCGGGCCACCTGCGCGTAATCCCGGATGCGGCGCAATAGCCGGTTGGCTATCCGCGGCGTGCCGCGCGAGCGCCGGCCAATCTCCAGCGCCGCTGCCTCGTCTATATTCATCCCCAGCAGTTTCGCGGAGTGCCTGATGATTTTCGCCAAATCTTCCACCTGATAAAAATCCAGGTTATAGAATATGCCGAACCTGCCTCGCAATGGTGCGGCCAAAAGGCCGGTGCGCGTAGTAGCGCCTACCAGCGTAAAGGGCTTGAGATTAAATTTAATGGTCTTGGCGTACGGGCCCTTATCAATCACAAAATCAATCTGAAAGCTCTCCATTGCCGGATAGAGGAACTCTTCCACCACCTTGGAAAGCCGGTGTATCTCGTCAATAAAAAGGATGTCCCCTTTTTCCAAATTGGTCAATATCCCGATAAGGTCTCCTGCCCGCTCAATAGCCGGGCCGGAAGTAGCGGTAATCTTGGAGTTCATTTCATGGGCAACGATATGGGCCAGGGAAGTCTTTCCTAAACCCGGCGGCCCGGAAAAAAGGATATGCTCCAGCGGCTCTTTTCTCTGTTTTGTCGCCGCCAGGCAGACCTTCAAATTGTCCACGATATCCTTCTGGCCGGTAAAATCCGCGAGGCGGTGCGGCCGCAGCGAGATATTTAAAACTACATCCTCTTCGGACTCCTTAAGCTTGGCAACCGGAGCGGCCTTAATTAGTTTCTGTCTTGTTTCTTCGCTCATAGGGAATGATATTCTCTTTGTTCCTGGTAACCTCTATCTCGGCGAATAAATCCTTCTGCCGCGCGGCAATTTCTTTGAGGCGGATTAATTCCAGTATCGCCAGGAAAGTAACAATTATTTCTATTTTATTTTTTGCCTTGCCGAATAACTCGCCGATACGCACCGAAGGGGTAACCAGCAAAAGATGCAGAATCTCATGGACCTTCTCTTCAATAGTAAACTCGTCTTTAACGACCTCGTAGAATACTTCCTTGGGGACCTCTTCCAGGGCCTTGGAAAAGGCGGTAATCAGGTCAAATATGCTGGCCTCAAAATAAACCTCGCCGTCAACGCCCAGCTGCTGCTCTATTTCCGCCTTGGGCCGCTTAAATACCTCTTTTTGCTCTGCCTCCTTCTGGCGCAGGGACTCGGTTATCTCTTTTATTTTTTCATACTCTAATAACCGCTTTACCAGCTCGGCCCGGGGGTCTTCTTCCTCTTCCTGCGCCTGGCCTTCTTCCGGCGGCAAGAGCATCCGCGATTTAATCTGCAGGAGCGTGGAGGCCATCACCAGGAATTCCCCGACGATATTCAAATCCAGAAGCTGCATTAAATTAAGGTATTGCAGGTATTGTTCGGTGACCTGGGCTATAGGTATGTCGTAAATATTAAGGTGGTCTTTCTTTACCAGGTAAAGGAGTAAATCCAGCGGGCCTTCAAATAATTCCAGCCTTACTTTGTAAGTCATATCCCCATTGCCTCTTTGACTTCGCCGAGCGTCTTTTCCGCCACTGAAAGCGCCTTTTCTTTGCCGCGCTGGAGTATTTTTTTAATCTTTGTTTTATCCTTGAGTATATCCTGGCGCTTCTTGGAGAAGGGCCCGAGTTTTTCAATTAAACCGGCAGCCATCCTCTCCTTGCATTGCGTGCAGCCTAATTTGGTGTTGGAGCACCAATAGTGAACCTCGCCCTTCATTTGAGGAATAAAGGTGGAATAATAAGAAAAGACATTACAGGTATCGGGATGCCCTTTGTCGCTTAATTTAATTCTCTTCGGGTCGGTAAACATGGTGGATATTTTTTTCTTAATCACCTCTTCGGAATCAGAGAGGTTAATGGCGTTATCATAACTCTTGCTCATCTTCCTGCCGTCCAAGCCCAGGAGCCGGGGGTTCTGGGTCAATATCGCCTGCGGCGCCGGGAATATTTCTTTTTTATAAACCCCGTTAGAAAATTTCATATCTCCTGAAGTATTTTTTCTAACGGGGTAAAGGCCGTTAAAGCGCCGGGCTATTTCGCGGGTCAGCTCCAAATGCGGAAGCTGGTCCTGGCCTACCGGAATTTTATCCGCCTTATAAACCAGGATATCCGCTGCCTGCAGCACCGGATAACCCAGAAAGCCATAGGTATGCAAATCCCGGGTTTTAGCCTCGCGCAGCTGCTCCTTATAGGTAGGGCAACGCTCCAGCCATCCCAACGGCGTCAGGCAGGAAAAAATCATATGTAAATCCAAATGCTGGGGGATTTGCGACTGCACAAATAAAGTGGCCTTCTCCGGGTCAATGCCGGCGCTGAGCCAATCGGCGACATTATCAATGATAAGCTCCGATAGGTGGGCGGTATTTTCATATTCGCTCATCAGCGCGTGCCAGTCCGCGACCATAAAAAAACATTCGTATTCCTCTTGTAATTTTACCCAGTTATCCAAAGCGCCCACCAGGTGCCCCAGGTGCAGCTTGCCCGTCGGCCGCATCCCGCTTAAGATACGTTTCTTTGACATAGTTACTATCCCTTAGAAATATAGATTCATACGTTAAAATCACAAATTCCAATACACAAATCACAAACAATATACAATTTCAAAATCACAATACCAAAACCTGATTTCGGAATTTTGGTCATTCGGTAATTTGGATTTGTGATTTGTTTATGATTTGGAATTTGTGATTTGGAATTTAACATTAAAATAGACCTGTTCTTTTCTATAATTTCCTAGCTATTTTCTCTATATCATACGCCTCAATAATATCGCCCTCCCTGACCTCGCTAAACCCGCTCAGGGTTATGCCGCATTCAAATCCCTCCGCGACTTCCTTGACATCATCCTTAAAGCGCTTCAGGGAAGAAAGTTTGCCTTCAAAAATCTGCTCGCCGTTTCTTAATAAGCTGGTGCCTGCCGTGCGGATAATCTTTCCCTTGGTGACAAAACAGCCGGCCACAGTGCCGGAGCGAGAGAGCTGAAAGACCTTGCGCACCTCTGCCCGGCCTAGGAATACTTTTTTCAATTTCGGCTCCAGCATACCCTCTATCGCCGCTTTTATATCATTGGCCAGCTCATAAATAATATTGTATGTCCGCACATCCACGCCTTCCTTGGCAATTAATTCCTTGGAACGTTCATCCACTACCACGTTAAAACCCAATATCAGCGCGTCCGACGCTATCGCCAGTATGACATCCGAAGAATTGATATTGCCAACCGCCGCGTGGATTATGCCCAGTTTTATTTCTGAGATATTGAGTTTGTCCAGGGTCTGTTTTATCGCTTCCAGCGAACCCTGCACATCGGACTTAAGGATTAACTTTAACTCTTTGATCTTTCCTTCCTTAATCTGCGCGTGTAAATCTTCCAGGTTTATCCTCTTTGCCGATTTTATCTGCTCCTGTTTTTCTTTTTCCTGCCGTCTTAGCGCTAAATCCCGGGCGGTGTTTTCGTCTTCAATTACAAAAAACGGCTCGCCTGCCGCCGGGACTCCGGAGATGCCCAAAACTTCGGCCGGCGAGGATACGCCGGCTTCGCTGATGGGCCGGCCATGGTCGTCAAACATCGCCCTGATCTTACCGTAGTATGGGCCGACAATAATATTATCATTCAGCCGGAGCCTGCCGTTTTGAATAAGCAGGGTGGATACCGGGCCTCTGGCCTTGCTCATCTTGGCCTCAATGACTACGCCGCGGGCCAGGCGCTCTGGATTTGCCTTTAATTCCAGCATATGGGCTTCCAGCAGAATCATCTCCAGTAAATTATCAATCCTCTCTCCGGTCTTTGCCGATACCGGCACAATAATGGTCTTTCCGCCCCAGTCTTCCGCGGTCAAGCCCAGGCCGGAAAGCTGCTTCTTGACCCGGTCAACATCGGCCTGCGGCTTATCAATTTTATTCATCGCCACCACGATGGGTACTCCGGCGGCAAGGGCATGGTCTATGGCTTCCTGCGTCTGGGGCATCACGCCGTCATCCGCGGCCACCACTAAAACCACGATGTCGGTAATACTGGCTCCCCGCGCGCGCATGGCCGTAAAGGCCTCGTGGCCGGGAGTATCCAGGAAGGTTATCTCGCCGTCAGGCAAACTTACCCGGTAAGCGCCGATATGCTGAGTAATCCCGCCGTGCTCGGATTCGGCTACCTTACTTTTCCTGATGGCGTCCAGTAACGAAGTCTTACCATGGTCCACGTGCCCCATCAGCGTGACTATGGGCGAACGCGGCTTTAAATCCTGCGGCTTATCCGCTTCCTGGTGCACGCGTAACGCCAATTTTTCTTCGTCCGGCGCCTGTTTTAACTTATAACCGAACTTATTGCAGATTAACAATACAGTCTCTTCCTGCAAAACCTGGTTTATGCCCACCATCAAATTCATATCCATTAAAATCTTGATTAAGACAGAGGGCTTCTCCTGTAATTTTATGGCTAAATCCTTCAGGCTGATGGGCAGCTTTAATTCTAATTCTTTTAGCGGCGCTGCCGGCGCGGCAGGTTTAACCTCTGCTGCGGCAGGTTTAACCTCTGCTGCGGCAGGCGCTTCTTTTTTTACCGGAGGAATTTCTTTCTTGGCCGCGGGGCTTGGCGGGATTTCTTTTTTTATCGGAGGAGCTTCTTTTATGGCCGGAGGAATTTCTTTCCTGGGCGGCGGCATTTCTTTTCTGGCCGGCAGGACTACTTTGGCCGGCGGCTCCGGACGCATTTCTACAACAGGCTTAACCGGCGCCGGTTTCTTAACTAAAGTTTTTTTAACCGGCTTAGGCTCAACCGCTTTAACTTTATGCGCCTTGGGCTTGACGGCTTTTATCCTAACTGTCTTCGGGACCGCCTTCTTAACCTTGGGCTTAGCTTCTTTCTTGGCGACAGGTTTTACTTTTTTTATTTTTTT